>JACQPM010000121.1 GCA_016207475.1 Methanobacteriota archaeon
AGGGAGGCGCTTCTGAAGAAGTACAACCTGAAGGAGCCCAGCACCGAGTTCGTGGACTCTGTCGTGAAGGACTATCTAGGTGCGTAGAGCATGGAAGAGATCCTGCTCAAACGCCTCGTCAAGGACCTCCTGGGGATAAAAGGGGTGATGGACGCGGTCATCTCCAGCTCCGATGGCGTCCCCCTGGCCGCCAGTAATGGTGGGGCCGAGGATATGGGCTCCCTCGCCATCCTCCTCGAGGCCACCTCCAAAGAGATGGTCTCCCACCTCAGCCTGGGCAGCCTCTCGGAGGCCTACATCGAGGGACCGGATTACAAGTTCCTGACCATCAACTGGGGGGGGTACGTGATAGGGGTCCTCCTGGCCAAGAAGGTCTCCACAGCCCTCCTGCGGAAGGAGATCACCCCCCTCTTGGAAGGAATCCTCACAGATAAGGAGGTATAAGAATGAAGATCTACCACAAGCTATTGGCTACGCTGCTACTGGTGGTCCTGGTACCCTTGGGCATTGTGGGCCTCTACGGGGTGACGACCTCCACGGAGACCCTCTCGACCCTGGCAGTGGACCATGTGAGGGAGAGGGCAGGCCAGCATGCGGAAGTCGTGCGGGGCTCCCTGCAGGCTGCGCCTGACGACGTATACTTCCTGAGCCATGTGCAGCCTTTGATAGAGTATGCGGACCTCATGGCCCAGGGGAAGGTGAGGGAGGCGGCCTCCGAGCACACTGACCTGGAGGTGGAGTTCCTGACCTTCTCCCAGGCCAGGAGGGTCTACAGCCGGATCCGGTACATAGATGGGGCCGGTGACGAGGTGGTGAGGGTCGACTCCGACGGGCAGACCTCCAGGATCGTGGAGGTTAGGGAGCTCCAGAACAGGCGCTCGGCGCCGTACTTTACCGAGGGCGTGAAACTCGTCCCTGGGCAGGTCTATATCTCCGGGGTTGCCTTAGACCGGGAGACAGAACAGAGGGATGGCCGGTATAGGCCCATCGTGAGGTACGCGGCCCCCTTGCCCTCCCTGGATACGAAGAGGGGAGTGGTGGTGGTGGACACTTTTGCCGAGGAGTCCATGAAAGGGTTGAAGGGCGGGGAAGAGATGGGGCTCACGTTCCTGGTGGACAGCAGGGGCTACTACATCTATCATCCCGTGGAGGGGAAGCGGTGGGGCGCTCCAGAGGACCTGAACACCGGTGAGGGCCTCCAGAGGGACTATCCGGCCCTCGCCTCCAGGGTCCTTTCGGGGGAGAAGGGGGTCATAGCCGATGGTGACGCGATAGTCGCCTACGAGCCGGTGTACGTCCAGAAGGGCGGGAAATTCCTGGTGGTGGTGGAGGTCCTTCCAAAGGACGAGGTCCTGCGGCCTGTAACTGCCTTCCGGTCCATCTTTGCCTTGGTAGTCCTCGGCGCCCTACTGGTAGCCCTCTTGGTAGGCACCGTCATCTCCAGAGCCATCGTGAACCCCCTCCTGCGCCTCACCAGGGCGGCGGATGAGATAAGCTCCGGGGAGCTGGAAGCTCTGGAGAGGTCCATAGAGGTAGGCTCCGAAGACGAGATCAAGGACCTGGCAGAGTCCTTCAAGAGGATGGCCAAGAGCCTGAAGATCGCTACCTCCAGGGCAAGGGTGGAGAGGTCTCTCAAGTAGGAACGAGATGCAAGGGATAGACGTAATAAAGAAGGGGCTGGCCCGGAAGATAGGACCGATGGCCAATATCATCCTGGAGGAGCACGCCTCCAGGCTGGGCGAGAAGCTGGATTCTTTCCCTGAGGAGAAGATACCCCGGCTCCTCCTATCCCTGAGGGGCGAGCCAGATATCCTGGCGGAGGTGGAGGCCCTGGTAAGGGAGCTGCCGCTGGAGAGGGCTCCTCCTTCTATCCCTACCCCCGCTGCGGTGCCGGTTCCTGCCGGAGGGGCCCCGGCCGTCGCTGGCCAGAAGCAGACCTTGGAGATCTTGGAAGGGATAAAGAGGGGCGCCAGAGGCGTCGTCGGCTCCTTCGCCCTGGCCAGAGGGGGTAAGCTCCTGGCTTCCGACATGCCGGAGCTCCTCCTGGAGGAGGTCCAGAAGCTCTGCTACAATATCTCATTCCTGGTTGATCAGATAGTGGAGCACAGGAAGCTGGAGAAGATCCAGATAGCTGCCGAGACAGGGCACATCTTCATAGCGTCCAACGGGGAGGTCAGCGTGGGATGCATGGCCTCCAAGGAGGCCAACCTGGGGCTGGTGGATATCCTGGTGAAGAAGGCCCTCGTCATGATAAGCAAGAGCGCGCTATAGGCGTACGAGCTCCTCCTCCCGTATGCCTGCCTCCTCCAGCTCCTCCCTGGCCCCCTTCCCCCTCCTGCGGAGGATGTCCCTGGCCGTCTCCTGGACCTCCCAGGGGAAGATCACCCAGGCGTCCGTCTCCATAGTATAGAGGTCCGGGATCAAGGATGAGGAGGGCTTCCTTGCGAGCGCCGCGGTGAAGACCGCCCCCGCCTCCCCTTCCTTGAGGTGCTCCATGGCGGCGGCGAGGCTCTTCCCGGTATCTGCGATATCGTCCACCAGGAGGATCCTCTTGCCTTTTACCTTCAGCTGGGGCGAGAGGATGGTGGGCCTCTCCGCGGTCCTCCCGACGGCATCGTAGAACTTGATCCTCATGGTCTGGAGCTCGTCGTTCCCCAGCATGTCCGAGAGGATGCGCGCCGGTATCAAACCCCCCCTGGCGACCCCCACGATGATGTCGAACTCCAGCCGCCGCTCCTTGATGCCTTCCGCCAGCCGGCGGCATGCGGCCTCGATCTCCTCCCAGGAGAGCCTCAGGTACTTCATAGGCCTGCCAGGACCTCCAACGCCCGTCCCTCCAGGATGGATGGAGGGACCCACTTGGCGAGTTCCGTCACGGTGTTGCCAGCGTATATACTAATCTCCCTGCTCTGATAGCTCTTTGCCAAGATCCTGGCTATGCTCTCCTTCAGCCTCTGGCTCTTCTGGAACCTGTCCTTGATCGTCTCCAAGGCGGTGGCTAGGATCATCGCCTTCACGGTATACCACTGGTATGACGGGTCGTGCCGCTTGATCTCCCGCTCCAACCCCTCCCCCTCCAGGAAGATGGAGCTGGTAGACCCTGTGCTGGGATCGGTGATGGTGACCGTCCACTTCCCTGCATCTGAGAACCCCTTCCCCCTGAGGATCTTTATGAGGTCTGCACCGCTCAGGCTGGTGTAAGCGACGGTGGAGGGAGCCACCTCCTTGCTTATCTCCAGCCCCCCTAGGGCATCGATCACATCGTCCAAGACGGACGTCTCTATGACCACCAACCTATCGATCCTCAGCTCCTTCCCCCTATTCTCGACCTTTGGGTCGAAGAAGCGCGTGATATTCCGGCCTACGGCTGTCTTGGCCCCCTCCTCCCTGGAATCGAAGAAGATGGACCTCAGCGGTAATCCGCCGATCCTCTCCGAAGAACGGACAGGGAACCCCTCCTCCCCAGCCTCCATGGCATAGCCCAGGAGGACCTGGTCCCTCTGGGTCTCGTCCACCACGAGGATGAGGAGGTTCTCCCTCCCAAGGGCCCTCGTATCACCCACAGCAGAGACAAGTACCGCACCTATGAAGAGGACTATGGCAAAGAGAACCCCAATGCCCAACTCCCGCATCGTGCCCATGGCTCACAGAATAGATAAATACTCTTACTATTTAAAGTTGAGAGCATGAAGGCCCTGATAGTCGCCAGTACGAGGCCCGAGGTGATAAAGCTCGCCCCGGTGATGTGGGAGCTGGAGAGGAAGGGCGTCGAGTATATCTTCGCCACCACCGGACAGCACTACGACAGGGCCCTCTTCCGGGGTTTCGTGGAAGAGCTGGAGCTCAGAGAACCTGATCTGGATATCAAGGTAGGCTCAGGTTCTCAGGCCGAGCAGACCTCCAGGGCCATGGTAGGGCTGGAAACCCTCATGAAGAAGGAGGAGCCCTCCGTGGTCATAGCGGAAGGGGATACCAACTCGGTCCTCAGCACGGCCCTGGCGGCTGTGAAGCTCCACCTCCCCTTCGCCCACGTGGAAGCGGGGCTCAGGTCCTACGACATGCGGATGCCCGAGGAGGTGAACAGGATCGTGGCCGACCACTGCTCCCGGGTCCTCTTCGCCCCCACGGAGGTCTCGGCCCTCAACCTGGTGGGGGAGGGGATACCACCAGAGATGGTCCACATAGTAGGGAATTACTTAGTTGACGCCACCCTCCGGGGCATGAGAAAGGCCTAGGAGCGATCTGTGAAGAGATACCCCAGGGGATACCTCCTCCTCACCCTCCACAGGGCAGAGAACGTCGATGCCCTGGAGCCCCTCCGAGGGATCCTGGAGGCCCTCCTGGAGCTGGACGCAGAGGTGGTCTTCCCTGTCCACCCCCGGACCAGGGAGAGGCTCGAGAGGTTCCGTCTCGTCAAGATGCTGGAGAAGGGCAGGATC
>JACQPM010000122.1 GCA_016207475.1 Methanobacteriota archaeon
CAGTCTCCCAGTCGTAGGCGTGCCCCTCTTCGTCGGTGAGGATCTCCTCCAGCATCAGGCGGGTGGTGGAGTCCCCCTCAGTGGCAGCGAGCTTGATGTACTGCTTGTACTTCTTTATGGCCCCGTTCTCAGTGGTCAGGTCGTCGGCCACCATCTTCTTCAGGTTGCCGCCCTTCTTGATCGTGGAGGGCTGGGTCGTGGGGACGCCGCCCAGGTAGTCGACCCTCTCGGCCAGCTTCTCAGCATGCTTCATCTCGTCCATGGCCGTCTTCTTGAACATCTCTATGATCTCCGGGCTCTCCATGCCCTGGGCCATGTAGTGGTGGGCCATGTACTGCATTATGGCCGCCAGCTCGTCGGCCCTAGCATCGTTCAAGGCATCGATTATATCCTTCTTGCTCATCCAGCATTCCCTCCTTTACCAGAGTTGGTCGAGGGGTCTTTTTATACTTATCGATGGTCTGGGGCTAGAGGTCCAGGTTCGTGAGGCCCAGCTCCCTGGCGATCTCGAAGGCCCGCTGAACCTCCCCGGCGCTCACCCGCCGGCCTATGTCAGGGGAGTCCAAGGCCTCGAACTCGGGCCTGTACTGGGCCATGATATTCAGCCGCACCGTGTTCCCAAAATGCTCGGCTATCCACTGCAGTATGGGCCTGGTGCAGCACTCAAGGTGGTTGGGCATCACCAAGTGCCTTATCAGGACCTCGGCCTGGTCCTTGGCCAGGAGGTGGTTCCTCCGCGTCACCTCCCAGTACCCCCTGACCTTGGAGAGCCTCCAGCCGCAGGCGTCGTTGCCGTACTTGAAGTCCGCCAGGTAGACGTCCACGCAGCCGTCCAGGAGGCGCATGGCCTCGCTGCTCATGTACATGTTCGAGTTCCAGAGGACCGGGACGTTTGTATCCAGGTGCGCCAGCATATCCAGGATGGTATGGAGGTTTGGGGTGGGCTCCCCGCCGACGAGGTTGATGTTCCTGGACTTCTCCAGGAGCCTCCTCCGCTTGGCCAGGGCCGCCAGTTCCCTCCCGGTCACTGGCGCCCCCTTCTCCACCTGCCTTGAGACGGTCCAGTTCTGGCAGAAGACGCAGTAGAAGGTACAGCCGATGAAGAAGAAGGTGTGGGAGGGGACGAAGCACCCCTCCTCCCCCATGTGGATGAACTCCGTGGAGAGGTAGGTGCCCCTGTCCAGGTTGCAGAAGCCCCTCTTGCCCTTTGTCCTGTCGGCGCCGCACCTCCTCTCGCAGAACCTGCAGCTACGCAGCATGCGGTTCGCCAGCTCCAGCTTCAGGTCCATCATGCTGGGCCCTGGCGTGCCTGGCAGGTCTCGGGGCTCCTTCCCGGCAGCGTCCAGCTCCGCTACCGCGGCCCTGAGCTCCCCCAGCCTCGCATCGTGTTCTGCCCAGAGATCTTTGTCACGACCATCCAGAGAGACTTTTATGGGTACGCTCTTGACGACGAGGAACCTGGCCGCTCTCTCGTCCCTGCATACTGCTGCATATCGCCCCAGGGCCCCCTTCACCCCTTCGCCCTCGAGGGCCGTGAGGGCATCGGGACGGACGAACCAGCTGACCATTTTTACCCTACGGGACAAGGATAACATTTGAAAGGCGTCGGAAGGACGGAACTGGTGCCGGGGGACTGGAGGCCCTCCCACGCTCAAAAAGTTTAAATAGGGCGGTCGCATACCCGTAACAGCTGCAGGGGAGACTATGTTCTACGAACTTGTAGGAAAGATATCTGCCATATTGTTCCTCTCTATAGCGGCCCTCCTCCTCATCTCCCTGGGGCTGGGCGTCTTCCTCGTAAAGAGGCACAGGGTGATCCTGCCCAAGCTCCTCCTCTTCACCGTAGATACCTTCTACCTCCACCTGAAGAAGCTGGCCAAGAAGTTCGGGTTGGGGGAGAGGATCGTGGACCAGATCGGGATAGAGGTCAGGAACCATCTCAACAGGGAGAGCTTCTCCAGGATCGCGGCCCAGGACAGGATCATCGTGGTGCCCCAGTGCCTGCGGCATGCTAAGTGCCCCGCCAGGCTGGACTCGAAGGTGGGGATAGCCTGCAAGGCCTGCGGCCTCTGCATCATCGGGGAGCTGAAGGCCGAGGCGGAACGCTTGGGCTACGGATTCTATATAGTTCCAGGCGGCAGGTTCGTGGAACGGATAGTGCGCTCGGTAAAGCCCAAGGCCGCCCTGGGGGTGGCGTGCTCCAAGGACCTGAACATGGCCATGCACGACCTCTCCAGGGTGAGATGCATAGTCCAGGGTGTGCCCCTCATGAGGGACGGCTGCTTCCAGACCGAGGTCGATCTGAAGGAGCTCCTCAGGAGGATGAAGCTCGGGATCGAGGAGGGGGTGGAGGAGGTTGGGAGGAACTGCACCCCCGCAGAGCCCCAGCGGGGTTGAGTTCACCGACGGTCGGGCGTGCCTGTAACACTTTTCCGGAGCTCTAGGCTATCCTATATATCCTCTTTTTGCAACTCTCCTATCTTGAGTGAAATGAGCGTCGATCAAAACCCCCATCCTTCCATTGCGTCGGAGAGGAAAAAGTCTTCTACAGGATGCATGGGTCCCAAACGAATAGCTACCAGGGTACTCGAAACTTGGTTATACACTAAGGATTGCAATAGGAGGGTCGTATGGAAGCGGTTGTCCAAGAGGGGCCGGTAGTCCCGGATACAGAGGCGAAGTTCGAGCAATTTTTCAGGACCTATTATCACGACGAGGTCCAGAAGATCTCTCATTTCCCTGATACGAACAGCTTCCATGTAGACTTCGAGCATCTCATCAAGTACAGCTCGGCCCTCGCAGACGAGGTGATAGAGAACCCGGACTCCGCCTTGCCGGCCGCGGAAAAGGCCCTCAAGAACCTGGTGATAGGGAAGAAAGGCATCATAGAGCCATCCTTCCTAAAAATAAATCTGCGGTTCACCAACCTCCCCCTCAGCCAGAAGGTCCTGATAAAGGACATCCGGCGCGTGGCCATAGGTAAGCTCATCGCCGTGGAGGGGATCGTGAGGAAGGCCACGGACGTGAGGCCCAAGCTGGTGGTGGGGGCCTATGAGTGCCAGCGGTGCGGGAACATCATGCGAATACCGCAAGAGGGCGCCAACAGGAAGGAGCCCTTCCTCTGCGAGGGCTGTGAGAAGCGGGGGCCTTTCAACCTCCACGCCCAGGAGTCGGTCGTCGTGGATGCCCAGAAGGTCCTGATCCAGGAAACCTTGGACGATCTCCGGGGTGGAGAACACCCAAGGCAGCTGAGCATCTTCTTGGAGGACGACCTGACGGGCAGGATAACTCCTGGGAACCGGATAGAGTTCGTGGGAATCCTCAGGGCCGTCAGTAAGCAGTTCAAGGACCAGAAGTCGAGGGTCTTCGAGCTCTTCCTGGAGGCCAATAACTACACTGCCATGGAGATGGACTTTGAGGCGGTGGAGATAACCAAGGAGGAGGAGGAAAAGATAAAGGAATTTTCCAAGGACCCGCAGATATACGAGAAGATCAGGGACTCCATAGCGCCCCACATCTACGGCTACCGCGATATAAAAGAGGCCATCATGTACCAGCTCTTCTCTTCCCCGACCTTGGAGCTACCGGACGGGGGGAAGATAAGGGGTGACAGCCACATCATCATCATGGGTGAGCCGGCGACGGGTAAATCGGAGATCCTCCAGTACGTGGCCAAGGAGCTGGCCCCCAGGGGTATCTACACCTCTGGGAAGGGCACCTCCTCAGCCGGGCTCACCGCCACGGCGGTGAAGGATGAGTTCGGGGATGGGGGATGGTCGCTGGAGGCCGGGGCCCTGGTCCTGGCGGACAGGGGCATGGCCTGCATCGACGAGTTCGACAAGATGGAGCCCGAGGACCGATCGGCCATGCACGAGGCCATGGAGCAGCAGACCGTCTCCATCGCCATGGCCGGGATGCTCGCCACCTTCAGGGCCCGATGCTCCATCCTGGCAGCCGCCAATCCAAAGTACGGACGGTTCGACGACTACAAATCCATGTCAGAGCAGGTCAACCTGCCCCCCACCATCCTCTCCCGCTTCGACCTCATCTTCTTCGTGAGGGACGCTCTGGAGGATACGAGGGAGGTGGCCAGGCATATA
>JACQPM010000123.1 GCA_016207475.1 Methanobacteriota archaeon
CGACCAGGGCTATGGCCAGGTCCGGATTTATCCTGTAGGAGGCGGTCCTGGCCCCCTTGAACCCCACCTCCTCCTGCGTCGTCCCGACGGCGTAGACCGTCGCCTCGGCCTCCACCTCCCGCATGACCTGGATCAGGATGTAGCAGGCGATGCGATCGTCGAAGGCCTTGCCCGTCACTAGGCCGCCTGAGAGCTCCCGGAAGGAGCGGTCGAAGGTTATGCAGTCGCCCAGCCCTACCCCCAGGGCCTTGGCCGCCTCGGCAGACTTGGCTCCCACGTCTATGAACATGTCGCGGTACTCCACCACCTTCTTCTTCTCCTCATCCTTCATGAGGTGAGGTGGCTTGGAGCCTATCACGCCACAGACCTGCCCCCTCGAGGTGTGGATGAGCACGCGCTGGTTGAGGAGGGTCTGGTCGAAGAAGCCCCCTATGGTGGCGAACTTTATGAAGCCGTTCTTGTCTATGTACTTGACCATGAGCCCGATCTCGTCCATGTGGGCCGCCAGCATTATCTTCCGCTCCCCGCTCCCCTTCCGGGCTATGAGGTTGCCCAGGGCGTCCACCTCCACCTGGCAGGAGGCCTTCAGCTCCGCCTCCATGATGGACCTGACCTCGCCCTCGTTCCCGGCGATGCCGTGGGCCTCTGATAGCCTCTTCAGGAGTTCCATCTCACACCTACCAGGCAGGGACTAGCCCCTCAGCTTCAGGACCTGTTCTATCGCGAAGGCCCTCTGCTCGCACTTGGAGCAGGTCTCCTCCGGCTCCTCGCATGTGAACGTCGCTATCTCCTCGTTCAGGTTGTCCATGAGGTTGTTCATGGAGGCCCGGACATCCTCCAGTACCCGTAGCGCGTCCGCTTTGTCTCTGTACCGGGCCTTGATCTCGCCCAGGCTAGTGACTTCTTTCATGGAGGGCCCTATCGACGCCCGAGGATAAATATCTTACCGCCTGTGGACCAAAAGGTTTTTAATTTCCCTCGCCCAACTCTCACCCGTAACGACGCGACCGTAGTATAGCCTGGTCAGTACATGGCGTTGCCAACGCTATAGCCCGGGTTCGAATCCCGGCGGTCGCATGCCTATTTGTTAATCATAGAAGACTTTTAGTGATCCGGAGGGAGAGGCCTATCCAGAATACGTAGACCGTGTAGAGGAGCACGGCGTGGGGGACAGGGCACGAGGGCTATGGCAGAGAAACTTATTCCGATCGCGACAGCTATGCCAGCGAAGATGGCCTTCTGCGCCGTGGATACGACGTTCTTCTTCGGGTTGGAGACCATCAGGTAATAGACTATCGACATCAGCAGGAAGAGCCCGAAGACCGTGTTCATCGGGTCGTCCTCTTTGATCCTCAGGCCGCCGATTATCCCCCCGACGATCAGCAGGATCTCGATCAGCTTCAGCTTCTTCTCCCTCACCTCGGGGTCGGTTATGTTGAACATCTCACGCCATCTTCTCCAGATCGAGGAGCTCCCTGAGCTCCTCCTCGGGTATGAGGCCCTTCTCCAGGACCAGCTCCCTGATGGTCATGCCCCGCTCGAAGGCCTCCTTGGCCAGGGCTGCGGCCTTCTCGTAGCCCAGGCGGGGGCTCAGCGCCGTAACAACGGCGGTGCTCAGCTCCGCGTACTTGGCGCATATCTCCGGATTGCAGGTGATCCCCCTGACGCACCGCTCGGTGAAGGCCCTGACGCCGCCCGTCAGGATTTCGATGGAGTTCAGGATGTTGTAGGCGATGACAGGCATCATCACGTTCAGCTCCAGCTGCCCAGCCTGCCCCGCCCTGGCTACGGCCGCGTCGTTGCCGATCACCTGGAAGCATACCATGTCCAACATCTCGGCCATGACCGGGTTGACCTTGCCCGGCATGATTGATGAGCCGGGCTGGACCGCCGGCAAATTTATCTCCCGCAGCCCAGTCCTGGGGCCCGAGGAGAGGAGGCGGAGGTCGTCGGCGATCTTCATCAAGCTCGTGGCCAGGACCCGAAGGGTCCCGGAGACATCCACGACGGCATCGGTGTTCTGGGTCGCCTCGAAGAGGTCCCCGGCCCGGCGGAAGTTGAGCTTGGTCATCTTATTTATCTCCTCGACGGCCCTCTCGGCGTAGCCGGGGCGCGTGTTTATCCCTGTCCCCACGGCGTTCCCGCCCAGGTTCAGCTCCAGGAGGTCCCCGGAGGCCCTCTTGACCCTCGCTATCCCGTGGTCCACCATGGCCGCGTAGGCGCCGAACTCCTGCCCGAGGCGGATGGGGACTGCGTCCTGGAGGTGCGTCCTCCCAGCCTTGATCACGCCGTGGAACTCCCGGGCCTTCCCCCCGAGGGCGTCCCTGAGCGCCTCCAGGGCCGGGATGAGCTCCCGCTCTATCCCCTCCAGGGCCGCTATGTGGATGGCGGTGGGGATGGTGTCGTTGGTGGACTGGCCCATGTTGACGTGGTCGTTTGGGTGGACTAAGCGGTAGTCGCCGCGACCCCCACCCAGGAGCTCGATGGCCCTGTTGGCTATCACCTCGTTGGCGTTCATGTTCTGCGATGTGCCAGCTCCTGCCTGGTAGACGTCCACCACGAACTGGTCGTTGAGCCTGCCGTCGATGACCTCCTGGGCGGCCCTCACGATGGCCTCGCCGACGCGCCGGTCCAGCCCCCCGGCCTCCATGTTCGCTGTCGCGGCCGCCTTCTTTATCGTCCCCTGGGCCCTGACGAAGCGGGCCTGGAGCCTCAGGCCGCTGACAGGAAAGTTCTCCACTGCCCTCTGGGTCTGGGCCCCGTAGTAGGCGTTCTTCGGAACGCTCACCTCGCCCAGGGTGTCCCTCTCAACCCTGTGATCCATGGAGTACCTTCTCACCCTCGGGTATTAAATATTTATTATCCGGAGGCCCCCTTTATACCATGGAGAGGGTCAGGACCGTCTGCCCATTCTGCGGTGTCGGGTGCGGCCTCGTCCTCCGGGTGGAGGGAGGGCGCGTTGTGGGTTTGGAGGGAGACAGGGACAGCCGGGTCAGCTCTGGCAAACTATGCATAAAGGGGGCCCACGCCCACGAGTTCGTCCATCACCCGGACCGTCTGAGGGTCCCACTAATCCGGAAAGAGGGGCAGCTGGTAGCGGCCTCCTGGGAGGAAGCCGTCGGGCTGGCAGCCGGGAGGTTGAAGAGCATAGTAGAGGAGCACGGCCCCGAGAGCGTGGGGGTCCTGGCGAGCGCCAAGGGGACCAACGAGGAGAACTACCTCGTCAGGAAGTTCGCTGACCTCGTCCTCGGCACGCTGAACGTGGACCAGTGCGCCAGGCTCTGCCACTCGGCGAGCGAGGTGGCCCTCTCCGAGATGCTGGGCCTCGGGGCCATGACCACCAACATGGAGGAGATGGAGAGGGCAGAGATACTCCTGGTGGTGGGGGCCAACCCCGCCGAGCAGCACCCCATCCTCTTCTCCAGAGCTGTGAAGAGCGGGGCCAGGCTCATCGTGGTGGACCCGAGGCTTACCCCGACGGCTGCCAAGGCCGATATCCACATAAGGATAAAGCCCGGCACCGACGACGGCTTCCTCCTGGCCCTCATAGCCCACATCCTGAGGAAGGGCCTCCAGGCCACGAGATTCCTGGAGGAGCGGACCTCGAACTTCGGGGCCTTCCGGGAGGCCGTGGGGACCTTCGACCTGGGGTCCGTGGAGGGCTACTGCGGGGTTCCCCTCAGGCTCGTGGAAGAGATAGCGGAGCTGGTGGCCGGGAAGAGGACCGTCCTCCTCTACGGGATGGGGCTGACCCAGAGCTCCAACGGCGTCTCCAACGTCAGGGCCCTGGCCGCTCTCGCGCTCATCACCGGGAACGTCGGCAGAGATGGCTCGGGGGTCGCGCCCCTCAGGGGGCAGAACAACGTCCAGGGGGCGAGCGACATGGGAACCATGTATGGTTCCTCCCTGGCCGAGTGCACCGAGGAGTATTGCTACCTCAGGCGGAGGATCAGGAGGGGCCTCACTTCTGTTGAGATGCTGGAGGCCGTCCTGACGGGGGAGGTACGCGCCCTCTACATAATAGGGGAGAACCCCGCCATGTCCCACCCGGACCTGGCCACAGCCAGAGGAGCACTGTCCAGAGTTGACTTCCTCCTGGTCCAGGATATATTCCCCACCGAGACGACCCGCCACGCCCACGTGGTCCTGCCGGCGGCATCCTACGCCGAGAAGGACGGGACCGTGACGAACACCGAGAGGAGGGTCCAGCGGCTGAGGAAGGCGGTGGAGCCGCCAGGGGGTGCCAGGGCCGACTGGGAGATCATCTCCATCCTGGCAGGGGCCCTGGGCCATGGCGAGGGTTTCGCCTACTCGGGGCCCGAAGAGGTCTTCGAGGAGATTAGGAAGAAGATACCGCTCTACAGCGGCATAACCTACGGAGGGATAGAGGAATATGGCGGCATATTCTGGCCCTGCTACCCTGGGACTCCACCGGAGGGGAAGCGGACCATATACAGGAGGAGGTTCTACACGGCCTCAGGCAAGGCCCGGTTCATGCCCCTGGAGGTCTTCCCTCCCTCGGTCCCCACCAGTGCCGAGTATCCGTTCCAGCTCATCACCGGGAGGCTGATAAGGGCCTACCAGACAGGGACCATGTCCCGCCGCTGCCCATCCCTGGAGAGGCTCTTCGAGGGACCCTTCGTGGAGCTCAACCCCCAGGACGCGGCCAGGCTCGGGCTGGAGGGGGGCGAGAGGGTGCGGCTGGAGTCAGAGAGAGGGACCGTCGAGGTAATAGCCAGACCTTCGGAGGCGGTCCCTCCGGGCGTCCTCTTCCTCCCCTTCCACTTCCACGAGGCCGCCGCCAATTTTTTGACCCTGCCAGAGCTCAACCCCCTGAGCAAGACCCCCGAGTACAAGGCGACGAGGACGAGGCTGGAGAGGTTATAGGAGCTGCTCCATCAGGGGCTTGATGTCTATGCCCTTCAGGGGCTGCCGGACCAGGGGCCCCTTGGCTATCTGGGGGGTCTCGTCCTCCATGGTGGGCTTCCCCTCCTCACGATATATCACCCCAAGCGGTATCCGGTCGCCCCACTCGTAGGCCTTCTGGAAGGCCCTGGCCCTGTCGGTGGGGTCGTACTCCTTCCCCAGGGTATAGACACGTTCGTTGTACCATTTGTATGTGTTGACCTTATTGAAGACGACGCAGGGCTGGAAGACGTCGAGGAAGGCGAAGCCCCTGTGCCTCACCCCTTCGACGATGAGCTTCGCCAGGTGCTCCGTCTTCCCGGTGTAACCCCTGGCCACGAAGGTAGCCCCGGCAGCTATGGCCAGGACGAGGGGGTTGATGGGCGTCTCGGGGGAGCCCTCGGGGGTCGACTTGGAGACGAAGCCCTTCTCGGAGGTGGGCGATACCTGCCCCGTCGTCAGGGCGTAGACGCCGTTGTTGAGGATCATGTAGGTCATGTCGGAGTTGCGGCGGCATGCGTGGATGAAGTGGGACATCCCCTCGCCGTAGCCGTCGCCGTCCCCGCCCACCACCAGGACCGTGAGCTCGTGGTTGGCCAGCTTCGCCCCCTGGGCCACTGGGAGCGGCCGCCCGTGAAGGCCGTGGAAGCCGTACGTGCGGACCCAGTGAGGCATCTTGCCTGCATTGCCTATACCCGAGACGATGAGGACCTGGTGGGGCTCCAGCCCCAGGCTTGCCAGGGCCATCTTCGTGGCGCGCCAGGCGCCGTAATCCCCGCACCCCGGGCACCAGTGGGGTGAGAGCTTGGTATCGAAGGTCTCCTTAGTGACCATGGATTGTCCTCCTCACGGCGTCGTAGATCTCGTGGGGGTAGAAGGGCCGCCCGTCGTACTTCAGGATGTTGTGCTGGACCTTCCGCCCCGTGTACTCCCTTATGACCCCGGCCATCTGGGCCGTCTTGTTGTTCTCCACCATGAAGCTCGCCCTGGAGGAGTCCAGGACCTGGGCGACCTTGGCCGCTGGAAAGGGGGAGAGATAGACCAGGTGGAGGAACCGGGCCCTGATACCGTCCGCCTCCAGGTAGCGCATCGCCTCCAGGATGGGGCCCTTCGTGGAGCCCCAGCCCACGATAGTTATGTCAGAATCGCCGGCCCCATAGACCTTGGGCTCCGGGAGCTCCCTGGCCACGTACTCCAGCTTCCTCATCCGCTTGTCCATCTGCCTCCGCCTGTTCTCGGCATCCTCCTCCAGGTTGCCGTACTCGTCGTGCTCCTCCCCCGTGGCCACGTGCTCCCCGCCCCTCTGGCCCGGGAGCGACCTGAGGGATACCCCAGAGTCCGTGGGCCTGTACCTCCGGTAGTCCTTGGTGGCTGCCAGGACATCCTCGGTGGCGATGGCCCCTCTCTCTATCCCTACCCCCCTCTCGTCGAAGGGGACCATGGTCCTGGCGCTCTCCGCCAGGTACTTGTCTGAGACGAGGATCACGGGGAGCTGGTACTTGTCGGCGATGTTGAAGGCGTCCATGGTGGTGTGGAAGCACTCCGCGGGGTCGCCGGGCGCTATCACCACCCTGGGGAACTCACCCTGGGATGCGCTCAGGACGAACTTCAGGTCCCCCTGCTCGGTCCAGGTCGGCATCCCGGTGCTGGGCCCAGGCCTCTGCCCCTCCAAGATCACCAGGGGGACCTCGGCCCCACCGATCATCCCCAGGGCCTCGACCATGAGCGAAAATCCCCCCCCTGAGGTGGCCACCATGGACCTGGCCCCTGCGAAGGAGGCGCCGGCGGCCGTGTTTATGACCGAGATCTCGTCCTCGGGCTGCTTGACGACTATATTGTAGGCCCTCCCGTTGGCCGCCATGTACTGGAGGAGGGAGGAGATGGGGGTCATGGGGTAGGCGGTGAAGAACTTGCACCCCGCCCTTATGGCTGCGATGGCCATGGCCTCGTTCCCGTTTATGAGCATCCTCCTGAGCGCTTCCACCCGCCTAAGGCGGTGGCCGAAGGTGGGCTTGAAGTGCTCCCTTATATAGTCATAGCCCGCCCTGGCGGCCTTTGTATTAGCATCGGCTATCTCTTCCCCCTTCTTCCCGCCGAAGGTCTCCCTCATAACCCTGGCCAGAAGGTCGAAGTCGTAGTCCACAAGGGCGACGGAGGCGCCAAGGGCTACGCTGTTCATCATCACGTTGGCCTCGCCTATCTCCCTGGCGTATTTCTGGAGGGGTATCGGGTAGAGGAGTACATCGGGCCTCACCTCCCCCTCCCCCAGCTTCGTCCCCTCGTCGTATACGATCGCCCCCCCGTGGGTCAGCTCGCCCTTGTGGAGGTCTATGGTCTCCTTGTTCAGGGCCACCAGGAGGTCCACCAGCACTATGGGGGAGGTGAGCTCCCTCTCTTCCACCCGCACGTGATAGATGTTGTGCCCCCCGCGGATGAGCGATGGATACTCCGTCGCTGTAAAGACGTTCAGCCCGCCCCGGGCGCAGACCTTGGAGAAGATGTAGCCCGCCGTCATGATGCCGTAGCCGGCCTCCCCCCCTATCTTCCATGTAAGCCTGTTTATCTCCAGAACTCCACCCCCTCGCTCGCCAAAATCCGGATAGCACTCTCCATCTCGGCCCTTATAATCTTTTGGGAAAGTCTTTTAAGTACCGGCTCCGATGGGAGGCCATGGAAGAGGCACTCTTCTGGGCGGACCAGAAGGCCGAGGAGATCCTGACCAGGCAGAGGTTCCACTACCTGGAAGAGGCGGCGCCTCGTCTGGACCGATACGTGGTGAAGACCTCCGCCTCCATCTCTGGCGTGCTGCACATAGGGAGGCTGAGCGACACCATACGCTCCGAGTCCGTCTGCAGGGCCCTGGAGGAGCGGGGCGCCTCGGTCGAGTTCATCTGGGTGGCCGAGGACATGGACCCCCTCAGGAAGATCCCGGAGGGGGTGCCCAAGGAGTATTCTGAGTACATCGGGGTGCCGGTGACCGAGATCCCGGACCCCTGGGGCTGCCACGGGTCCTACGCCGAGCACCACGTGGGGGAGTACCTGGAGGTCCTGGGCGAGTTCGTGGGGAGGGAGCTGAAGAGGTACTCCATGAGGGAGGAGTACCGGAAGGGGAGCTTCCGGCCCTACGTGAAGAAGATGCTGGAGAGCCTGCCTCTGGTCCTGGAGATCCAGAACAAGTACCGGCAGAAACCCCTGGGCCCAGGCTGGAGCCCCTGGACCCCCATCTGCGACGGGTGCGGGAAGATCATCACCCCCAGGGTCCTGGGGTTCGACGGTGGTAAGGTGCGGTATAAATGCCAGGACTACACCTTCGAGGCCGCCGTTGCCAAGGGTTGCGGCCATGAAGGGGTCAACGACCCCCTGGAAGGGAAGGGGAAGCTCATGTGGAAGGGGGAGTGGGCCGCCCAGTGGGCGAGGTGGGGGGTGGCCTCGGAGGGGGCCGGGAAGGAGTACGTGGTCCCGGGGAGTGCCTGGTGGATCAACGGAGAGATCGTGGAGAGGGTCTACGGCTTCCCGATGCCTGTGCCAATCTTCTACGAACACCTCATGGTGAACGGGGAGAAGATGTCCGCCTCCCTGGGTAACGTCATCTATCCGCGAGACTGGCTGGCGGCGGCACCGCCGCAGCTCCTCAGGTTCTTCTACAACAAGAAGCTCATGAAGACCCGCTCCTTCTCATGGGCGGACCTGCCCAACCTCTACGACGAGTACGACCTCCACGCCAGGGTCTACCATGGGCTGGCGAAGATAGAGAACGAGAGGGAGGCGAGGCACATGAGACGCCTCTACGAGGTCTCCCAGCTTGGGGAGATAGAGAGGCCCCTGGGCCTCTCCTTCTCCCACGCTGCCCTGGTTGCCCAGATATTCACCGACGAGAAGGCCCTCATCGGGAGCCTCTCCAGGACCGGGCACTACAAGGAGGAGAGGCGGGAGGATATAATGGGCCGGATAGCCCTTGCCAAGTCCTGGGCCCTCAGGTACGCCCCCGAAGATGCGAGGCTCAACCTGGCGGCGGATATGGGAGAGGTGAAGGAGCGGCTGGGGCCTGAGGAGAGGGCCTTCCTCGCAAGGCTCGCTGACTGGCTGGCATCGGGGGGGAGGGATGCGGAAGAGATTCAATCGGGGGTCTACAGCCTGGCTAAGGGGATGGAACTCCCGTTGAAGAGTGCCTTTAGAGCAATCTATGTGGCCCTGACTGGGCGAGAGAGGGGACCCAGGGCCGGGACTCTCATAGCTTCCCTGGAGGGGGAGTGGGTGATCAAGAGGCTCCGCGAGGCCGGGAGCTGATTACCTCTTCCATTCTATGTAGACCGGGCAGGGCCTGCACTCGTCTGGCGGGCTGGCCTTCTCAGCTATCGCAGGGGGGCACTCGGGATAGCTCCCGATGCAGTTCGGGTACTTGTTCTTTATCTTCAGCCAGAGGAGCTCGCTCTCCGTCTTCTTCCTCGGGACCTTCTTCTTCTGCTTGCGGGTCATCTCTCCTAAGGAGGGCTTTCCCATTTAAAAAGTTTCTGGAGGATCACCTCACCTCCTCCCCCACCCACCTCAGGTAGTCCTCCGACCCCTTCAGTATCCGGAAGGAGGTTATGGCAGGGTTCTCGTAGCTGTGGAGCTCCCTCACCCTGGCTATGAGCGCATCGAGCCTCTCCTCCCTGGACTTGAGGAAGAGGAGCGCCTCGCTGCTCTCCTCTACCTTCCCCTTCCACCAGTAGATGGACTCGATCCCCTCCACGATATTGGCGCAGGCGGCCAGCCGCTCCTCCACCAGTCGCCGTCCAATGGCCCTGGCTTCCTCGGCGCCGGAGGTCGTTATATAGACCAGCACGTACATAGACATCACCCCGAACCGCTACTTTTTTAATGTTAATTAGACACCTTCTCTTGGTATAATCTTATGCCAAATTGGTACTTGGTCCTGGGAGTCATTGCCGTCTCTTGGGCTCTGGTCCTCCTCCTGGAGAGGATGGGGAGGCTGGGGGCCGAGAGGCACGCCATCCTCCTCATATTCAAAACCGAGAGGGGGAAGGAGCTCATCTCCAGGCTCGCGGGCTACCGCCGCTTCTGGTGGCTCTACGGGACCCTGGGCGTGGTCCTCGGGACCATAGGGATCCCGTTCATCCTCTACCTCGTCTTCAAGGCCTTCCACTCCAAGTACTTCCTCTCCGCACCCCCACCGGAAGGGACGATGGCCCTCGTCATACCAGGCGTCACCATACCCTTCTGGTACGGGATCGTGGGGCTCGCGACGGTCCTCCTCTTCCACGAGGTCTCCCACGGGATCATGGCCAGGAGGGAGGGCGTCTCCCTGAAGAGCCTGGGAGCGGTCTTCCTCACCATAATCC
>JACQPM010000124.1 GCA_016207475.1 Methanobacteriota archaeon
CGATGTTTATGACGTGGGCCGGGCACATGAGGACGCACCTCTGGCAGGCGACGCAGTTCTCGTGGTGGAGCGTCCATTTTTCTTTCTCTTTGTCGTACTCGTGGACGCCGAAGGGGCATTCCTTCGTGCACTTGAGGCACTTTATGCAGTTCTCCCGGTCCACGGTGACCTTGAACTCGGGGGGGTACTTCATGGCCTCACGTCCTTGTCCAGGCGGGCCACTACCGGGGTCCCGGCCTTGGGGGCCCATACCCTCTGGGGCTCCGGGGCCACGGACCTTATGGCAGACTCCTCGCTGGCGATGTAGGTGAAAGGGCCATCCTCGGCCGCTATGAGGGGCCTCAGCTTTATCCTGTCGTTGAGCCCTATCATGGCGTTCCTGTTGGTCACTATGATACCAAAGGGTCCGTTGAGCATCGCCGGGCCGTAGGTCGCCCTGAGCGCCTTGTAGAGGCGCCTCTTCTCCTCCGGCATCCGCTCTATCTGGTCCCAGAAGGGCGGGGTCAGGACCGTGGAAGCGGTCTCGAGGCTCAGCCCCTGCTTCCTCACCAGGAGGTCGAAGAGGTAGGCCACCACCTCCGTGTCGGTCAGGAGGCGGCAGTGGTAGCCGAACATCTCCAGGTACCGCCTGTTGGTCCCGTAGGAGCTTATCTCCCCGTTGTGGACCACGGACCAGTCCAGGAGGTTGAATGGGTGGGCGCCGCCCCACCACCCCTGGGTGTTGGTGGGGAAGCGGCCGTGGGTGACCCAGGTGTAGGCCTTGTACTCGTCCACCTTGAAGAGGCGGGCCACGTCGCAGGGGTAGCCGGCGGCCTTGAAGACCCCCATATTCTTCCCGCTGGAGGCCACGAAGGCCCCGTCTATCTCCGCATTGATGTGCATCACCGTATCCACCACGTAGTCCTCCTCCCGGGCCTCGAACTCCTGCTTGGACCGGAACCGGTGGGGGACCTCCACGAAGTACCTCCAGGTCATATGCCTCTGGGGTATCTCCTTTATCTTCCTGGTCTGGACCTCCTCGTCCTTTATTATCGCCACCCTGTCCTTGAGGTACTCCTCCACCCTCTCCCGCGCCTCCTCGTTGTCCAGGAAGAGGTGGAAGGCGTAATAGTCCTTGTAATCCGGGTATATCCCGTAGCCGGCGAAGCCCCCGCCCCTGCCGTCGTAGCGGTCCATCATGCAGTTGGCCATGGTCACTATGTCCTTCCCGGGGATCCTCTCCCCCCGTCGGTTCAGTATTCCTGCCAAGCCGCACATGGTCCCACTCCGTTTACCCTGCGGATACCAAAGTTAACATCAGTATGACAACTATCCATCGACCATCCCCAGGAAGTACTGGTGGACCCTCAGGTCCAGGGTGAGCTCCGGATGGAAGGTGGCCGCGAGACAGCGCCCCTCCCTCACCAGTATGGGGCTCCCCCGGTACTCGGCCAGGACCTCCCCCTCATCCACCTGCTTTATCACCGGGGCCCTGATGAAGACCGCCCTGTACCCACCGCCCAGGGCCGGTATCTCGATCTCCGCCTCAAAGGACTCCCTCTGCCTCCCGTAGGCGTTCCTCTCCACCTCCATCCCCATGAGCCCCAGGGAGTACTGCTCAGTCCCTGCGATCCTCCTGGCCAGGAGTACGGCACCGGCGCAGGTCCCGAAGATCGGGAAGGATGCGCCCTTTATGGCCTCGTCCAGGCCCTCCCGCCGTATCAGCTTTCCCATGGTGGTGCTCTCGCCCCCAGGCATGATAAGACCCTCCAGGCCTTCCAGATCCCGGAGACCCTTCACCACCCTGGCCTCCTTCCCGAGCCTCTCCAGCATCCGCGCGTGCTCCGCCACATCCCCCTGGAGGCCCAGGACCCCTACCGCCATAGCTCCACCTTTTTTAGGCCTCTCCAGGTAGCTCAACATCTATAAGGAATACGGTGAAAGATTTATATCGCCCATGGAAGAAGCATGGCAGGTATGCTGAAAGGCCTCACCGTCTTCATCCTCGTATTCTCCATGGCAGCGCCAGCTGTCACGGCCCAGGGCCTCGGTGGGGATTTCATCCTCCCCAGCTCGCCTCTCTACGGCCTGGATCTATTCTTGGAGCGGCTGGAGCTCTTCCTGACCACGGACCCCATGGACAAGGCCAGGGTGAGCCTGGGCCACGCCAAGGAGAGGCTCCAGGAGCTGGAGGTCCTGGCTGAGTCGCGCCCCAGGGCCGGGGACGTCCTGAGGGCCGAGGAGGAGTACTCCCGGGAGATGCGGGAGGTGCGGAATGCCTTCGAGGAGACGAGGGATGAGGGGCCCACAGAGAGGCTCCAGGCAGACGTGGTCCTGGAGACCGAGCTGCGGGGGCAGATGGTATTCATAGGGCGCCTCAAGGCCTCCCTGGGAGGGAGCCCGGCCGGCGAGGGTCTCCTGGAGGTGGCGGAGAGGATGGAGGACAGGGTGGCGGCGCTGAGGGGGGAGATACTCTCGGCCATGGAGGGGGACAAAGCAGCAGCTAGGAAGGCAGGGAAGACCGACGAGGCGATAAGGGAGATCGTGGGGAGGAAGGAGGTGGAGACAAAGGTCCGCCTCTCCCTGGAGGAGGGTATAAAGAGGGAGGAGCTGGAGCGGGTCGCGGGGCCCCAGGGAACTCCCAGTGGCGGGGTTACAGGTCCTAAGCCTGGGGGAGTGCCGGAGGCAACCCCGGCTCCCCAGAAGCCCAACGCGACGGTCCAGGGGCCGAGGCTGGTCCTGACGGCGCCCTTCGCCGTCTCCTCCGAGAGGGTCCACAAGGGTGATACTCTCTCCTTCACCGGGACCTTCAGGAACGCTGGGGACGCGCCCATGAGCTTCACCATCAAGGCGAACGCGCGGCGGAGGGGCCCCCTCACCAGCGAGATACCCCTCGAGTTCTACCGTGGGGACGAGATCTTCCGCGTGGAGCCGGGCAAGGAGCTCACCATAACCAGGGAGTTCGCGATCCCGGCCTACATCCCGACAGGGACCTACGACATCTACGGCTTCGTGGTCGAGGCGACCTACATCTGGCAGACGTTTACGATAGAGCTAGTGCCCTAGCTATCGCTGCTTAGAACGTTTTGCTTCCCATTCAACCCTTAGCTTTCCTGCCAGCGATCCGTCTTCGACTATCACCGTGCCTCTATAGTCGCAAACTTTGCATTCATAAATTTGGGCGGTTGTTCCTGGCACGGCGTACATCAGATCTCTGCTACCGCACATCGGACAGAATGGACTTTCCATACAGGGCCAGAAATCTGTTGAAGATACCGATTTACACTAAGCCAAGTCACACTCCTCTCGTCTGCAGCAGCTCCTCGGCCTTGAGGGTCTTTATGTCGATGCCGCGCATGGCCTCGCCGATCCCCTTGGAGACCTCCGCCAGCCTCTTGGGGTCGTTGTAGTGGGTGGTGGCCTCCACGATAGCTTTGGCTCTCTCGGCCGGGTTCTCGGACTTGAAGATCCCGGAGCC
>JACQPM010000017.1 GCA_016207475.1 Methanobacteriota archaeon
CCCTTATGCCTTCCCATAGGGCCTGGGTGATCATCCCGGGCGGGTTGGTGACCTTGATCGTCCGCCCTCCCTCCGGGGGAGGCTCCGCCTGGGTCCTCTTGGTCTTCAGGTCGACGACGGCCAGGGAGGGCCTCACCCCCACGGCCAGGAGGTTCCTGTATGTGACATCGCCTATGGCCACGACCCGCTCCCCCTTCAGACGGTCCTTCACCTCCTGGGCCGGCTGGAGGCCCTCGCCCCGCAGGAGCTCCCCGAAGGGCCTCTTGAAGAAATCACGGAGCTCTGGCGGCAGGGTGAGATCCCTCATCTCACCCTCAGGGCGTACCTGCCCTTGGTGGCTATATTCAGCTTCTTGGCCACCTCGGACTTCTCGGGGTCCAGGATGCTCACGTATCCCACCCAGTTGGGGGAGGTGGGGGCCTTGCAGACGGCGCAGATCTCCGAGGGCGCCAGCCGGCTGCACTGGGTGCACGCCTTCTCCTTCACGCCGCCGCCCCCTTAGCCTTTGCTTTTTTCTCCTTCCCCTCCTCCTTCTTCCTGGGCGCCTTCTTCCCCTGCCGCTCCTCCTCGAGCCATTCGAACCTGCCCAGGCCGGGCTGGCGCATGGTGAAGTTTATCTTGGACTCCTTGGACCTCTCGGGGTTGAGGCTTATGGCCACGGCCCGGGCTCTGACCCTGTTCCCCACCTCCAGGGCCTTACTGCTCTCCTTCCCCACCAGGGCCATGCGCTTCTTGTCGTAGACGATGTAGTCGTCGGTGAGCTGGGAGACGTGGATCAGGCCATCGAGGGGTCCGAAGCGGACGAAGGCCCCGAACTCCACGATCTCCACCACCTCGCCGTCCAGGATCTCCTGGAGCTCGGGCTTGAAGACGAGGGCCTCGAAGACGGTGTTGTGATAAGCGGCCCCGTCCCCCGGTATGACGGACCCGTCGTCCACCTTCCGGATCTCTGTTATCGCCAGGACTATCCCCAGCTCCTTGTCCAGCTTGCCCTCGTATCCCCCCTCCGTCCGCCCCTTGTACTCGTACCCTACCTTGAGGATCTCCTCCACTGCCTTCTCCAGGGGTTCACCGAACCTGTGGGGGGGTACCCTCACCAGGTCCGCCAGCGCTACCAGTTTGAATATCTCTATTCCTCCTTTGCTTTTTATCAGACGAATAAGGGCGCGAAGATGAGGCTGATGGTGTTGATGAGCTTCACCAAGACGTGGAGCGACGGCCCGGCAGTATCCTTCAGGGGGTCGCCCACGGTATCCCCTATCACCGAGGCGGCGTGGGTCGGGTTCTTCTCCCCCGTGGGCAGCCTCTTGCCCCCCAGGTTCCCTGCCTCGATATACTTCTTGGCGTTGTCCCAGGCGGCCCCGCCGTTGTTCATGAACATGGCCAGGAGGACCCCGCTTATGGTGGCGCCCATCAGGAGGCCGCCCACGGCCTCGGCCCCCAGGAGGAGGCCCACCGCCACGGGCACGATGAGGACGAGCATGCTGGGGGCCACCATCTCCCGGAGGGAGGCCTTGGTCACTATGTCCACGCATTTGCCGTATTCCGGCTTCGCCGTCCCCTCCATTATGCCTTTGATCTCCCTGAACTGCCTCCTCACCTCTTCCACTATCTGGAAGGCCGCCCGCCCCACGGCCTTTATGGCAAGGGAAGAGAAAAGGAAGGGGAGGGCGGCGCCTATGAAGACCCCCACGAAGATCTCGGGCTTCGCTATGTTTATCCCGTCCCTGAGGAGGTCCACCTTCCCGCCGGAGAGGTGGGTCACCTCCGTCAGGTATGCGGAGAAGAGGAGGAAGGCTGCCAGGGTCGCGGAGCCCATGGCGTAACCCTTCGTCAGGGCCTTGGTGGTGTTCCCGGCGGCGTCCAGGCGGTCGGTGTTCTTCCGCACATCCTCCTCCAGGTTGGCCATCTCGGCTATGCCGCCCGCATTGTCTGAGATGGGGCCGAAGACGTCGAAGGCCAGGATCATGGGGGTTATGGCGAGCATCCCCATGGTGGCTATGGCGGTGCCGTAGATCCCCGCCGGGTCTATGAGCCCCGGGTATGCGGGGTCGGCGTTGATCTTGTAGGCCAGGAGGATTGCGCTGGTGAGGAGGACTACGGGCAGGGCGGTGCTCTCCAGCCCCACGGAGATGCCGGTTATGATCGTGGTCGCCGGTCCTGTCATGGAGGACTTGGCGACGGAGATGACGGGCTGCCTGTCCCTCTCGGTATAGTACTCCGTTATCTTGGTTATCAGGACGCTGGTCGCGAGGCCGATGATGGCGGCGTAGAAGAGGCCCATATTCCCCTTGAGGAGGAGCTGGACAAGGATGTAGAAGGCGACGGCGCACAGGACCGTCGAGGCGTAGAGCCCCATGTTGAGGGGCCTCATGGGATTGGTTTCTTCCGGCCCGGGGCGGACGAAAGCCATCCCCAGGATGGTGGCTATGATACCTGCGCAGCGGGCTATGAGGGGGAACATGATGCCGCCGATGCCGTAGACGGGCCAGAGGACGAAGCCCAGGATCATGGCCCCGATATTCTCGCCCGTGATGGACTCGAAGAGGTCCGCCCCCCTCCCGGCGCAGTCGCCCACGTTGTCTCCCACCAGGTCGGCGACGACGGCGGGGTTGCGCGGGTCGTCCTCGGGGATGCCCGCTTCGACCTTGCCGACGAGGTCGGCGCCCACGTCAGCAGCCTTGGTGTATATGCCGCCCCCGAGCTGGGCGAATAGGGCGGCAAAGGAGGCACCGAAGCCCAGGCCCACGATGAGGACCGGGTCGAGGGGCTTGGCGCCCGCAGGTATACCGGGCAGGAGCATGGCATAGAGATAGTAGAGGAGGGTGACACCGAAGAGGCTGGAGCCCACCACGGCCAGGCCCGTCACCGCCCCACCGCGGAAGGCTACCGTCAGGGCCTCGTGCATCCCCTTTTTGGCGGCGGCGGTGCACCTCACGTTGGCGCTGGTCGAGGCGTCCATCCCTATGAAGCCCGCCAGGAGGGAGCAGAAGGTCCCTGTCAGGACGGCGGCGGCGGTGAGGGGGAGGGCTCTGCCAGCCCCTAGGTCGAAGACGAAGTAGAGGATGAGAGACAGGACGGTGCAAATGACGGCTATGGTCTTGTACTGCCGGTAGAGGAAGGCCTTGGCCCCCTCCCTTATGGCCCCGTATATCTCCACCATCTTGGGGGTCCCTGTCTCCATCTTCAGGACGCTCCACCGGAGGTAGAGGGCGTAGCCTATCGCAAAGATGCTCGAGAGGAAAGATATGAGTACCAGCTTCTCCATGGTGCTATCTCCTATGCCAAGTTCCCATCCAAGACCAGATATCTCTTCTGCCTCATGTATATAACGGGTGCTCTCTTCTGTCTCACCCTCTCCCTTAAAAGCTTATCGTTAGTGCAGATGACCGTGTCCCCCCCGGCCAATGATAGGAGCGCCGCATCGGCGTCGCCGCCCATCTCCAGGACCTTGAAGCCCTTCACCAGCTCCATGGCGGACCTGGCGTCCCGGGCCTCTCTACCCCCTTTCGCTGCCAGCTGCTCCAACTCTCTCACCACCGGTGCAGGTACGATGATCTCATATTCCACGTCCAGGAGCCTCTCCAGCTCAGCGAAGATGTCTACGCCAAACTGGAAGGGGACCAGCAAGAAGTTCGTGTCCAGCAGCACCCGATACATATATTACAGGATGGTCCCATAGCCTATCAGCCGCCACCGGGCCCCTATGCGCCTGCTCATGGCCACGCGGGCGCCCTTCTCGGCGCATACCGGGAGCTTGAGCCTCATCTCTGCCTCATCGCCCCTGGCGCTGGTCACGATCCCCACGGAGGTAGCGGTACCGGTGTTGAGCATCAGGGGCTCGTTGGTCTTGATCTTGTCCACCTCCAGCTCCTCCTTCGTCCCCACCACCCGCTGGAGGAGGTGTATCTCCAGGAGGAAGCTCTCGAGGACCGGGGGGAGGGTATCGGGCTCCCCCACCACCATCCCCGAGAGCCCGTCGGCCTTGGTGAGGGAGGGGTCGAGCTTCGTCCCTATCCCCACCAGGCCGCCAGGCAGGACGGACTTCAGCTTCCTGTCGCCGGCAATGATGGAGGTGATCTCGGTGGTGAGGGACCTCCAGACCACCTTGTTATCCTCCTCCATCTTGAGGCCGGGTCTTATCTCTATGATATCCCCCACCTTCAGCTTCCCCTGGGAGAGGGAGCCCCCCAACACTCCCCCCTGGAGGTCCTCGGGGAGGGTCCCGGGCTTGTTTATATCGAAGGACCTGGCCACGTACATCCTGGCCGGTTTCTTCGAGTCCCTCTCGGGGGTTGGTATGTTCCTCTCGATCTCCTGGATCAGGACGTCTATATTGGCCTTGTGCTGGGCTGCTATGGGGATTATGGGCACCCCCTCGGCCGCCGTCCCCTTGACAAAGCTCTTTATCTGCTCGTAGTTCTCCAGGACCTTCTCCTTGGGGGTCACGTCCACCTTGTTCTGGGCTATGACGATCTTCTTCACCCCTATGATGTCCAGGGCCATGAGGTGCTCTTTGGTCTGGGGCTGGGGGCATGGTTCGTTGGCGGCTATCACCAGGACGGCGCCGTCCATTATGGCTGCGCCCGATAGCATCGTGGCCATGAGGGTCTCGTGGCCAGGGGAGTCGACGAAGGAGACCTCCCTGGTGGTCTCGGTCTTCGCCTTGCAGTGCCTGCACGCCTTGTCGGTGGTGTAGGCCTTGGACCCCTTGCACTTGGGGCACTTCTTGAAGGCCACGTTGGCGTAACCGAGCCTTATCGATATGCCCCTCTTGATCTCCTCGCTGTGGCGGTCGGTCCAGACCCCCGAGAGGGCCTGCGTCAGGGTGGTCTTCCCGTGGTCTACGTGACCGATCATGCCGATATTGGTCTCTGGCTGCATGCAACCTACTTCTTGGCCTTCTGCTTGGCCTTCCCCTTCTTCTCGGGCTTCTTCTCCCCCTCCGCCTTGACCAGGAGCTCCTCCAGGCCTTGGGCGCCCTTCTCCACCACCTTGGTGTTGATCTGGACTATCTCGGTGGTTATGACATTCCCCCTCACCCTCTTCCTCCGCTTCACCCCTGCCTCCAAGGGCCGATAACCAGGCCCTTTCGACATGAGGATCCTCGGCCTCACCCTCCCACGGACGTCTGGGCGCATGGGGAAGCCGTCCTTGTCTGAGCCACCGGTGATCTGGAGCTTGTAGCCTGGGAGGCCTATCTTGGTCCCGTCCAGGACGTTCCCCAGCTCCAGGCCCACCACCGCCCTGGCCTTCTCCTCGTCCAGGTCCAGGTGGAAGGATTTTGCGCTCTCGGAGATTATGATCTTCTGCATCTTAAAAGCCTCCAAACCCTTAAGGGGGACCGGTCTTAAAAAGGTTTCGTACTATGCGGATCGCCAGGGAATGCCTGGAAGAGGTCCTGGGCCACGCCAGGGAGGAGTACCCCAGGGAGTGCTGCGGACTCCTGGGTGGCAGGGGAGAAATAACCAGGGTCTACCGGGGGAGGAACCTGGCCGGGGGGGAGGCTGAGTACCACCTCGACCCTGGGGAGCAGATAAGGCTCTTCAACCTCCTGGAGAGAGAAGGGCTGGACCTCCTGGGCATCTACCACTCCCACCCCCGCTGGCCCGCGCGCCCCTCGGCGGTGGACATCGAACGGGCCTTTTACCCCATCCCATATCTCATCGTCTCCCTCCTGGACCCCCGGCGGCCGGAGGTGAGGGCCTGGAGGATCGAGGGTGGCGAGGTGAGGGAGGAGGGGGTGGAGGGGTTTTAAATACGACGAAGCGAAGCATCGCCCAAGGACAGATAGATTTATATCCAAGCGGGACCGCTGGACAGAGGTTGGTGATCATATGGTAGAGATCTCTGATCCGGCAAAGAAGGTCCTGGAGGCCCTGAAG
>JACQPM010000125.1 GCA_016207475.1 Methanobacteriota archaeon
GACCAGGGTGACGCCCTTATACTTGGATACGCCCACGGTGTGGATGTGGCCGGTGTGGAAGATGTCCGGCACCCTGTCTATGGTGAGGTAGTCGAGGCCCTCGGGCACCAGCTGGGTCTTCCCACCATAGGTTGGGGCGAGGTGCCTGGCGCGGAGGAGGACCTCCATGGCCCCCTGGGGCTGCTCCAGGCTCTTGCCCGGGACGGTGCTTGTAACGTCCAAGAGGCTCGTCCCGTGGTAGACTAGGGCCTCGACGCCGTGGAGCTCGAAAGCGCTCGGGTTCCCGACCATGTGGATCCTATCGCTGGCGTAGAGGGCCGGGGCGAACTCCTCTGGGATGGCGGGCTGGGGCTCCCCCAACCTGGTGGCATCGTGGTTCCCGGGGACGATGACGATCTCCACGTGCTCCGGTAGCGTGGCCAGGAGGTCCGCCGCCCTCTGGTACTGCTGGAAGATGTCCTTTATGACCAGGTCGTCCTCCTGCCCGGGATAGACCCCGACCCCCTCCACCAAGTCCCCGGCGATGACCAGGTACTTCACCCTCCCCGCCAGCTCGAGCTGCCTTTTGGTCCCCAGGTCGCCCCCCAGCCACCGCAGGAATTTGAGGAAGGACCTCTCCAGGAAGTGCTGCGACCCTATGTGAAGGTCCGAGAGCATGGCCACCGCCAGGGGGACCTCGCACCGCCTGGGCTCCCTCCCCACCGGCAGGTCGGGGAGGAAGACCTCCTTGGCGAGGAGGATGTCGCCCTCCCGCCCCATGTTCCCTTCGACCCCTATCACCCCGTCCTTCATTATCTCGCTGGCAGCCTTCTGGAGTTCCTGGTTGTTGCTCAGGAGGACCACGGGGATGATGCCCGTGGGGTCCTCCAGTTCCAGGATCGTGTTCCCCTTCTGGCTCTTCCTCGTGTCGGTGACGATGCCCACCACCTTCACACCGCCCCTCGATCCTTTGGCCCTCTCGATGGTGATGGCGTCCCGGAGATGGTTCCTCTCCCTGAGGACCCTGGCCAGGCGCTCGTAGCGGTCGTTGAAGTATTTCACGAAGCCCTCGATGTTCCCTTCGGAGAAGGAGCGCTTGGTGATGTCCTTGTCGCCCAAGAACCGCACCTCCCCCTGGTGCTCCTCCGCCAGGGTCCTCTTCCTGGGCCTCTCCACCACGATGGGCTTTGGGGCCTCCTTCAGAGAGCTGAGATACTCAGGGGTTATCACCTCGGGCCTGGCACCGGACCTCTCCACGCGGGAGATGAGCTCCTCGATGGACGCCGCCTCCGCCTGCTCCTTCTTCAGCTCCTGGAGGGCCGAGGGATGGAGGTTGAGATTGGACCTCAGGAACCTGGCGAGGATCTCGTTCTCTTCCATCAAAGAGAGAGTGCCGCCGGTAGTATTTCTATCTTTCAGTGGAAGCGTTGGTGAGTTGCATCTGGGGGAGCCTGAAGGCGGAGAGGACCTTGAGCCTGGGGTCTTCCTCCAGGACATGCTTCATCCCCGCCGCCGGTACCTCCAGCTTTATCTCCTTCGTCCGTCCGTATCGCCCCTTGCTGACGACGCTGGAGTTCAGGATCCCGAGGATGTCGAGCTCCGATAGGAGGTCCGAGACCCTCCTCTGGGTGAGGACGTCCAGGGAGAGGTTCTTTGAGAGGCGCTTGTAGGTGTCGTAGACCTCTCCCGTGGTTATGGTCTTCTCCCCCCGCTCCTCGAGAAGGATGATGGAGTAGAGGAGGATCTTGGACTGGGCTGGGAGGGTCCTCACGGCCTCCACGGTGTTGTCGGCCTCGATCTTCTCGTCGGCCCGCCTCACGTGCTCCTCCTTTATGCGCTCGGCGTTCTCCCTCTCCGCCACCTCGCCGGAGACCCTGAGGAGGTCCAGCGCCCTGCGGGCGTCGCCGTGCTCCCTCGCCGCCAGGGCCGCACAGAGAGGTATGACCACGTCGTCCAGGACCCCGGGCTTGAAGGCGACCTCCGCCCTCTGCTTCAGGATGTCCTCCAGCTGTTTGGCGTTGTACGGGGAGAAGACTATCTCCTCCTTCCCCAGGGAGCTCTGGACGCGGGAGTCCAGGTAGCTGGTGAACTTGAGGTCGTTGGAGATGCCCACGATGCTCACCCGGGCTTCCTTCAGCTCGGCGTTCATCCGCGTAAGGTTATATATTATATTATCTCCGCCCTTCCCCACCAGCCGGTCTATCTCGTCGAGGAGGATGATGATGCACTGCCGTTTCTTGTCCACGGCATCACGGAAGGCGTTGTATACCTTGTCGGTGGGCCAGCCTGTGAACGGTACGTTCTCTCCGAACTCCTTAGCCAGGGTGGCCAAGATCCTGTACTTGGTGTCTGTAACCTCACAGTTGAGGTAGATGGTCTGGACCTCGCAGAGGTAGTTCTTCTTGGCCACGGCCTCTTTCAGGAGCTCGAAGACGTATCTTGAGACGATGGTCTTCCCTGTCCCGCTCTTCCCGTAGATGAGGACGTTGGAGGGGGTGACGCCTTTCAGGGCGGGGGCGATGATGGAGACGAGCTGTTTGAGCTCGGCCTCTCGATGGGGGAGTTCCGATGGGGTGTAGGAGTGTCTCAGGGCCTCTTTGTTCTTGAAGATGGGCTCCCTCTCCAGGAACGCTTCGAAGATGCTGCTGAAGGGGCTTTTCAAGTCCATCTTTTCACCCTCACACTTCACCTCGCCTCAGACCCTGACTTCCACTGAACGGTCTGGATTTTCGGTCCCTTTTTAGTCCCGGTGAAAGTTATTATCCAATGTAATTTTTTATTACGGTGAGTATGGGATATATAACTCTTTTGAGTGCTTCCCCGTAACTTCCAATGGACTTTCTATAAATGGCGAAAAGAAGGTTGGGGGAGGGGGGGCATTTTCTACTGGAGCTTCCATGTTAAAACAGGAAAACGTTGTGAAAGTAAGGAAAAAATCAAAAGGTATAAGTAGAAGAAGATGTAAAAGTTTCACGGCTAATTATCATCTCATAAATCAAGAAGCTAAAAATCATCATACCGCTCCAATAGAAACAAGGGGGTCTCCCACTACTTCTTTGCTTGAGCAGCACGAGTGTAGATAAGTTCCACAGCCTCGTCCGGATTCTTGTAATACTGCTGGACCACGCTGTGAATCTCCCCATGGCTGAGGCCCGCCTTTATCATACCTTCCAAGATTACCTTCCTCTTTCCCATCTCCTCGTCTATCTCTTTGATGCTCTTCCCAGAGACTGTTGAGAGTTCCTGTATGATCCTCCCGTTCAAGATCTTCATCTCGAGCTGCCCGGTCTTCGGGTCGTGTTTGAAGAGCGTATTTGTCAGTATGTTGCCCCCCTCGCGCCCCCCTATCTCAGCCACCTCAAAGACCTTCCTCACGAGCTTTCCCCCGTCGATGGCCCTCTTCTGGGCCACGAGGAGGTCCAGGGCAGGGATCATCACGTCAGGGACGTTCATGGGGTGATTCTGGAGCCTCGTCAGCGCCTCACGGGCGCTGTTGGCGTGGACCGTGGCCATGCAGCCGTCGTGGCCGGTATTCATGGCCGTGAACAAGGTCAGCGCTTCCTCCCCCCTTACCTCCCCTACTATGATCCTGTCAGGACGCATACGGAGGGCGTTCTTCAGGAGCGCATCCATGGTAACTTCGTTCTTCTTACCCGGCTCCGAGGGCTTCGTCTCCATGGGGATCCAATGCTCATGCTTCAGGTTTATCTCCATGGTATCCTCGATGCTCACGATCCGCTCCCCCTCAGGAACGAAAGAGGAGAGGGCGTTGAGGGTCGTCGTCTTACCGCTGGCAGTGCCTCCCACGATGAGGATGTTGGCAGGCTTGAATCGGAGCCCCTCCACCACGAGCCAGAGGAAGGCGGCCAGGCGTAGGTCCAGGGTGCCATACCTGACCAGGTCGGCGATGGTCAGGGGGACCTCCCTAAACATCCTGATGGTTAAGGTAGGTCCCCTGGGAGAGACCTCGGGGAGGGTCGCATTCGCCCTGGATCCATCGGGCAGCCTCCCGTCCAAGAGGGGGCTTCCGCCGTCCACCACCCTCCCCGAGTACCTGGCTATCCTCTGGATGACCTCCCGCGCCTCCCCCTCCTCCAGGACGACGTCCGTCTTTGTCATTCCCTTCTTCCGATGGAAGACGAAGACCGGCGTCCCTGCGCCGATGACCATGATCTCCTCCAGGTCTTCGGAGAGGAAGAAGGGTGTGAGCTTCCCGAGGGCGCACTCCTCGTGGACGAGCCTCTCTATCTCCCCGTCCTTCACACCGCCCCCGAGTTCCTTCTTGAGGAGGGCCTTCAGCTCCGCGATCTCATCGGCGGTGACAACGAACCTCCCCTTCAACAGCTCCCTGGCCTTCTGGGCGATATCCGTATCCATCGCAACAGCTCTACAGGGTCAGTCCTATCGACCTGGCCATCCCAGAGACCCCCGCCTGGACCACGAAGGAGACCGCTATCAGCACCCCCGCCATAAGGATGGCCACAGCCACGTTCCCCTTCTTCACCTCTGCCATCTCATCGATCCCCTTCGTTATGCTGTCGAAGATCCTCACCGCGAGGTATATGGCCACCACGGCCAGGACGATGCTCACGACCACCTGGACGACCCCCGCCACGATGGGGTATAGATAGCTTCCCAGGGGCGCCCCGACGGGGAGCCTCACCAGGGCCATGGTCAAGCCCCCGACCCCGGACTGGACGACGTTGGCCATGGAGATGACGACGGCTATCATGAGGATGGCCACGGCGCAGTTGCCCTGCTTGAGTTCCTTCTCCACCTCTATGCCCCTCACGATCTCACCGAAGAGCCGTATCCCTACATATATCGAAACCATGGCCAGGATCAAGCCCACCAACAGCTGGAGGAAGCCCAGACCCAGACCTATGAACATACTGGAGACTGCCACGACACCACCTCGGGAGAGAGATATTTTGCCGCCCCGGTATAATAAACCTTTCCACGCCCCCTCTCTTACGTCACAAGGGCCCAACCTATATAATATAGTATAGAGCTAGTCTGGAGCATGAAGGCCCAGCTCTCCCTCACGCCGGCGGAGGCCAAGAGGCTCATAGCGAAGGGAGTGCGGAGGCACTCCTGGGTGGAGAGGGCCCTGCGGGAGGGCATAATAGCCGTGGCCGTGGGCACCACCAACGCCTACGTCCTGGAGGAGCTCCTGGGGAGGCGGATCGAGAAGGAGCGGTACGTGGCAGGCTTCATCGACGGCGAGGGGACCTGCGTCGTACCTGGGGAGGCGAGGCTCCAGGGAAGGGTCCTGGAGAGCGGGGTGGAGCGGGAGGCCGAGATGGGTGAGGCGGTCCGTCGTATGGGCCCCAACGACGTCTTCATAAAAGGAGCAAATGCGCTGGACGCCCAGGGCGTGGCTGGGGTGCTGCTCGCCAGCGAGACGGGAGGGACCATCGGTGCGGTCCTGGGCACCATCAAGGCCCGGGGGGTGAGGCTCATCATCCCGGTGGGGCTGGAGAAGCTCATCCCGGGGTCCGTAGGCGATGCCTCCCAATTGGCCGGCATATACGGGATGGACTACTCCGCGGGGGTGCCGGTGGGGCTGATGCCAGTCCATGGGGAAGTCGTCACGGAGGTGGAGGCCTTCCAGTTGCTGACCGGCGCCAAGGCCGTACCCATAGGCTCCGGCGGGATGGGGAGCGGCGCAGGGACGAAGACCTTCGTGGTCATGGGCAGCGAAGAAGAGGTGAAGAGGGCCATCGCCCTGGTGGAAGGGATAAATGGGGAGAGGGAGCTGGAGCCCATCCGGGGGGACTGCGGCAGATGCGTCTATAACAACTGCCCCAGGAGCGGGAGGCGGAGATGAGGCATGTACTGCCTGGGGATCGAGGGGACGGCTGAGAAGCTGGGGATTGGGATCGTCTCTTCCGAGGGCGCGGTCCTGGCCAACGTGACGGAGTACCAGCCCCTCACCAGGGGGATCCACCCCAGGGAGGCCGCCCAGCACCACGCCGAGAAGATGCGCAGCTGCATCAAGGCCGCCACGAAAGAGGCGGGGATGGGCCTCCGGGAGACGGGCCTGGTGGCCTTCTCCCAGGGTCCGGGCCTGGGCCCCTGCCTGAGGGTGGCGGCCGTCTCGGCCAGGACGATAGCCCTACGGTACGGCCTCCCCATCATAGGCGTGAATCACTGCATCGCCCACGTGGAGGGGGGGAGGCTCTTCACCAAGGGCGAGGACCCCCTCACCCTCTACGTCTCTGGGGGCAACACCCAGGTGATAGCCTATGCCGATGGGCGGTACAGAGTTTTCGGGGAGACTCTGGACATAGCCGTTGGTAACTGCCTGGATCAGTTCGCCAGGGGGGCAGACCTGAAGGTCCCGGGGGGCCCCATCGTGGAGCAGCTGGCAGCTCAGGGCGATTACTTCCCCCTGCCCTACGTGGTCAAGGGGATGGACCTGAGCTTCTCGGGCCTCCTGACGGCCGCCCTGGAGGCCACCAAGGGCCACAGGATCGAGGACGTCTGCAGGAGCCTCCAGGAGACGGCCTTCTCAATGCTCGTGGAGGTGACGGAGCGGGCGTTGGCCCAGACGCGCAAAAAGGAGGTCATGCTGGTAGGGGGCGTAGGCGTGAACAGGAGGCTCCAGGAGATGCTCGCCTCCATGGCCGACGAGCACGGCGTCAGGCTGCTCCTCCCCCCCAGGGAGGTGATGGGGGACAACGGGGTTATGATCGCGTGGCTGGGGCTCCTCATGCACAACGCAGGGATGCGGCAGAGGCTGGAGGAGACGGCCGTGAGGCAGAGGTACAGGACCGACGAGGTCGAGGTGCTCTGGCGCTAGCTATCTCTCCCTCATCAGGCCCTTGAGAAGGCCGTCGAAGACCTCCAGCAGGTCGAGCCCCTTACTGTCCAGCCGGTAGATCCCTCTGGAGCCGCGGATGAGGGACAGCTTCTTCAACCTGTTGAGGTGAAAGTCGAGGGCACCTCCCTTCTTCCCGAAGATCTCGGCGAGGGCGGCGTACTTCACCCCGTCCGCCAAGTGCTCCTTGAGGAGCCTGAGGATCTTGACCCGGACGGGGTGTGCTATGGCGTCGAGGACCTCTATGACCTCGTCTTCAAAGATGTTCTTCTCGCCCTTTCC
>JACQPM010000128.1 GCA_016207475.1 Methanobacteriota archaeon
CCCAAAACCCAGCTCGCTCATGAGCTTCGCTACGGTGGCCTCCCCCTCCCTGGAGACGACCTCGTAGACCTTCTCCTTCTCCCCTTCGTCTATCTTCTGCTCCTTTCCCATGATGCCTCTAAGTTTTTATATGAGCACCTATATATTAACTTAAACCTCGCCGCGGTGCCTTATGCCTGATATTACGAAGCCTGTAGAGTCCCAAGGGTCAGAGGATGAGGGGGAACTCCTGAAGAAGGTAGATCGCCTCAACAGGATAATCCAGTACAACACCAAGGTCTACGAGGACAACCTGAAGAAGAAGCAGAAGGAGCTCGAGGAGAAGGATGCGAAGCTCCAGAGACTGCTCACCAGGGGAGAGGAGCAGAAGAAGTTCGGCCAGCAGTACAGCGGGGACCTGAAAGAGAGAGAGGCCCGCATCGTGCAGCTCGAAGGGGAGCTCCAAGCCAAGACCCTGGCGCTGAAGAGCTTGGAGACCAGGGGCAAAGAGCTGGAGGAGCGCCTCCAAGCCAAGGCCGGCGAGTTGGGGAGCGAGACAGAACTCATCGATCTCAGGAAGCGGGTGAAGGAGCTGGAGGCACAGCTCCATGGCAAGGTGGACTACCAGGACAGGGCTGTAAAGAATCTTGAGGAGGATCTGAGGACCAAGAGGGAGGAGCTCCAATCCAGGGAAGAGTGGATCGGGAAACTGGAAGAGAGGCTGAAGGAGCTGGAGGGAGAGCTGGGTAGGAGGAATAAGAAGCTCCAGGAGAGGGATGCCAAGGTTCTGGAGATGGAGAGGACTCTGCGCGAGAGAGATACGCTCCTGGAAGAGATGGGGGTCCACCGGGAGAGGTTGAAGAGCCTCGAGGTGGAGGTCCAGGTAAAAGGGAAGGAGCTGACGGAGAAGGAGAAGCGGAACCAGGAGCTCGAGACGGCCCTCCAGACGATGCTCTCGGAGCTGAAGCAGAAGTACTCACAGCTCAAGGCCATGGAGGAGTACGTAACCAAACTCAAGGACTCTGAGACCGCCCTCAAGGGCAGGATAGGGGAGCTGACCACCAGGATAAAGGGGCTCGAGGGCGAGGCCATCACCAAGGCCGAGGAGCTGGAGCGCTTGAAGGCTGAGACGGCAGAGAAGACCCAGGAGGTGGAGAACCTCAGGGCCGACCTCGCCAGGCAGCTCGGGGAGAGGGATGGGAAGATCCAGGAATTGGAGAGCGTAAAGGCTGATCTGACGAGGGATATCCAGGAGAAGGACGGGAAGATAGGGGAGCTGGAGGGGGAGGTGAAGGCCAGGGTCGGGGAGCTGGAGGGCCTGAAGGCAGATCTCACCAGGCAGCTCGGGGAGAGGGATGGGAAGATAGGGGAGCTGGAGAACATCAAGGCAGATATCGCTAAACAGCTCGGGGAGAGGGATGGGAAGATACAGGAGCTGGAGTCCACCCTCCTGGAGGAGCTGGCAAAGTCGGAGGAGAGGGATGCCCATCTGAAAGACAGGGCACGAGAACTGGAAGAAAAGTCCAGGGCCATTGCAGAGGAGCTCCAGGCCAAGGCCAATGAACTCCAGAACAAGATCGAGGAGATGGAGAAGAAGGATGTCGAATTGAAGAGCCTCGAGGAGAGCTTCGCCTCCGAGGTCAAGAGGATCGAGGACGAGAGCCGGAATATAATCCAGGGGTACGAGGCGAGGATGGGGGAGCTGGACGGGCAGGTGAAGAGGCTTACCGAGCAGGTGAGTGAGGCCCTCCAAGGGCTCAAGAAGTGAGGTGCAAGGATGGAAGGAAGGATCGTGGGTTTCAGGGGGGGCAGGCGGGAGATGTACAACCACTACGGCATCGTCGAGGTCGGGGATGCCAACAGAGGGAGCTTCGTGGGGAGGAAGGTCGTCTGGAAGACGAAGGGTGAGGAGGTCATCTCAGGCAAGATCATAAAGGTCCATGGGGGGGGGCTCATGGTGAGGTTCAGGAGGGGCCTCCCTGGGGATGCCCTGGGGACCGCGGTGGAGATAAGAGGGGCACCCGCCTTGAAGGGACCACCGGCGAAGCGGCCGGGCAAGAAGACGGGAACGTCCACAAAAGGAACTACACGGTCCCGAGCAGCGCCACGGAGCTCGTCTCGGGCGCCCACTGGTAAGGGCTCCAGAAAGCCCTCAGCGGCGTGACGGTCTCCCAGGACGACCCCGGGGGCGTTCTTTGCTCACACGTAGCCAAAAGTGTTTATATCCAGAGCGCGATAGGCTAGAAGGGCCCGTGGTCTAGTCCGGATAAGACAGAGGCCTCCGGAGCCCCTATCCCGGGTTCAAATCCCGGCGGGCCCGTTTGTCAGCGCTTCGGAAGAACTCCCTGCGGTCGTTCTTCCTTGCGCCGACACCCCTTGTCAGCACTTCGTAGCCAAGCCCTTCACGATAGATAGTTCGAATGGCTGCTCGTGCCGACACCCGGACGTAAGTTATTTAAGCTCACCTTTGAAATCCATACCAAGCCGTGGTAGCTCAGACTGGGAGAGCGCTCGACTGAAGATCGAGCGGTCGGGTGTTCAAATCACCCCCACGGCATTTATCCAGACTGCAATCTTTCAGGGGCTCCACACGCTCCACAGGAATAGGAAGCGGGGCGATAGGAAATTTTATCCTTTTATGTGCTATACTTAGAATTTCTTATAATCAACGCAGAAACAAGCTGGGGGGCAAGGGTCGCCATCTCCCTCCTCACCGTACGCTCCCGCGGGCCCGCCAGCTGCCCCCAGGGGGGAGCTCCGGTCCCTGGGGGCTATCAAGCTCCAGCGCAGGTTCACTTTTCCCGAGCTCTCGGCTATCCTATATATCACCTTTATTGCAACTGTTCTATCGGTGGTCGAAGATGGATATGAACCTCTTCTGCGTGATGTGCGGGAACAGGCTCCAGGGCCTGGAAGGGAAGACGGAGTGCTGCGGGTGCGGTGCCGTGTACGATGATCTCGTCCTCTCCGAATCCAGGATAGAGAGGGACGGGTTCGAGGTCACGGAGATGAGCTTCTGCGGAGATATCACCCGCAAGATGGCAAAACCCTCCATCCCCTTGGCGGGAGTACCCCAGATAGAGGCCACGTCGGCCTTCGGCATGGAGGAGTTGGAAGTCTGAGATTCACGGTGAGAGGAGGCCCAAGTTCCCATAGGTTACCCCCCTTGTGAGCAGGCCTCCTCTTACTGTATTTATTCTAGAAGACCTCGCTGAACTCGTCGGAGGTTGTGAAGAGGCGCAGGTACTCCTCGGGGGTTATCCTGCATCTCTCTAGGAGATACCGCTCTGCCTCCCCCCTCTTGGCCTTTGCCAGATCCTCCAGCGCCAGCAATCTAGCCGGGATGCCCGCCTCCACCAGGAGCCCTTCCACCTCCGCGTAGAGGGCCTTACTTCCTCCCAGAAACGCACTCTCGTGAAGGATCTTGCACGCCACCATCTCCTCGAAGGTCCCGAAACGGGTCTGCTCCCTGACCTTCTCGACCCCTTTTATCAGGTAGTCTATCTCCTCCTTCCTGGGCCTCCTGAGGAGGGCGCACTTCTGGTCGTAGATCTCCTCGTCCAGCCTCCTGACGGCCTCCTCCCTCAGACCGGAGGTTATGACCAGGATATCGAGGTCAGAGCCTACTACCAGCTCTCCCGTGGACCTCTCTGGCCTCGGGTCCGAGTGGGCCATGCCCAGAGGGACGTCACCGCCTATGATGAAGCAGGCCCTGGCTTCCACCTCGGGCCCGAGGTCCCCCAGGCGGCGGATCACCTCCTCCACGACGCCCCTGGCCATCTCCATCTTGGCCCTGCTTATCTCCTCGATCTCCTTCCTCAGCTCCCTGGCCCTTGCCAGGACGCGCGCCTCATCCCTGGCCAGCCCCACTACCGTGTAAGTGGTGAACTCCCTCTGGATCGATGGCGAGAGCCTGGCATAACCTTCGATGGCCTTATCGAACCGCAGGTACCGCCTCCCCACGATCTCAGTCCTGACCTCTTCCAGGAGGCGGCAGTTGCGCCAGAGGTCCAGTATCTCCATCCCCATGAGGGCGTAGAGCTCCTTCCCCACCATGGGCCCCTTCCCTAGGGCGCCCAAGATCCGTTCCCTCACCCCTTCCATAAGGCTATGAGAACATCTCCCGCGGAGGCCTGGGCCTCCCGGGTATCGCCTTGAGGGCCGTTTCCAAGTGGGCCTGGGAGACCTCCGGGGCGTCTTCCAGAAGGGCCTTGTGGAGGGCGGGTTTCAGGAGCTTCTCCTTCAGGTCCCTACCAGAGAAGCCCTCGGTCCTCTTGACGTACTCCCTGAGGTCCACCCCGACCTTCATGGGGAACCTCCGGGCGTAGCCCTCCAGGATCTGGAGCCTCTCCCTCTCTGTGGGGAGCTTGAACTCGATCTCCTCCTCGAACCTGGACCTCAGCGCACCGTCGAGCATGCCTGGATTGTTCGTGGCCGCTATGGTCACCACGCCCCTGTTCTCGTGGATCCCTTCCAGCTCCGCCAGGAGGGCATTGACCACCTCGGCCACATCCCCCCTGACCGCCTGGTAGCTCCTGTCGAGGCCCACGGCATCGAGCTCGTCTATGAAGATCACCGCCGGGGCGGAGTCCTGGGCGGCCCGAAAGAGCTCGTGGATCTTCTTGGAGCCGTCGCCCACATACTCGCCGATGAGCTCCGTGGCCCTCACCAGGAAGAGGGCGGATCTGGTCTCGTTGGCCAGGGCTTTGGCTGCCATGGTCTTCCCAGTGCCTGGAGGGCCGAAGAAGAGGATGTTCCTGGGGGCCCACTCCCCAAAGGCCTTGGGGTCCTGGAGGTACCTTATCACCACCTTGCACTTGCGCTTCACGTGCTCGTGGCCCACGATCTCCCCGAACCCTATCCCGGCATCTACCCGCCCGAGCCTCTCCAGCTCCGCTTTCATGAAGCTGATGACGGTGTTCTCGGTGATCATCACAGGCCCAGCAGGGAGGACCTTGACCACCTGGAATGCAAAGTCCGGTATTATGCGTTGGTCGAAGAGGTAGTCGCCGTTGGCAACGGTGGCCCCTATCCACTGCTCCTTGGCATAGATCTCGAAGAGCTTCTCATCGTTGACGTTGATGGGGTAGCTCCGGTGCATGTCCCGGAGTGGAAAGCCCGCCGGCCTCAGCCTAACCAGCCGCGCCGGCCTGGCCTCGGAGCCTTGGGCCTCCCGCCTCTTGCTCTCCTTGGCCTTGTTGAGAACCCACTCGTCTAGGTATGTCTGTATGGCGATTCCTCCAAGATACGGCCCCAAGAGTAATGACTACAAAGAATATTACTTCTTGAGGAGCCTCGCCTCCGCGTACTTGGCCACCACGTCCTTGAGCCCCAGCCCCAGGGCGATCCCTATGGCTATGCCCACCCCTATGGCGATGCCGTAGGAGATGGGGGTTACGATGGTGTATATGATGGTGGTCTTTACCTTGAGCTGATCAAGGGCCGTGACCACGATGATGAAGTAGAGGAAGACCCTCAAGACGAAGCCCACGGCGTTGATGTACTCCACCTCCAGCTCCCTGGTGGACTTCTTCAGGAAGTCTACGACGAAGTCCACGAAGATGAGGCCCACCACCAGGATGAGGAGCCCTGCCACCAGGTTCGGGATATAGAGGAGGGCGTCCTTGAGGAAGGAGGTGAGGAAGTCTATCTGGATGATATTCACCGAGAACATGATGAAGATCAGGTATATGAACCACCGGACAACCAGGTCGAAGAGGCTTACGACAGCCACCCCGCTCCTCTCTATGTACTCGCCCAGGGCGGTCTTCTTGAGGAGTTCGTCCAGGCCCACCTTCTCCATGGCCCGGGCCACAATCCTCCCCAGGAGCCTCCCTATATAGAGGCCTGCTACAAGTACTATGAGCGCAGCTACGAGCTTCGGGAAGAAGCGGATAGTACTAGCCACGGCTTCTTCCATGGCATTGTTCAGGATAGGATATACCATAGCGCACCTCCAGTGCCGCTCTTTTATTTACTGGAGGAGAGATATAATACAGGGAGATATATATTTTGCTATATGCGCTCCTTCGTAGCCGTCGATGTGAGGAATCCCCAGCTGGAGCAGGCCCTGGGAGAGCTGGGTTCCTTAGGGGCGGGGGTGAAGGTGGTGGCGTCCGAGAATCTCCACCTCACCCTCAAGTTCCTGGGGGAGGTGGACCCAGGCAGGGTGGACGAGATATATGGGGCCATGGAAGAGGCCCTCAGAACTTGCGCCCCTTTTCAGGGGGGGCTGAGGGGGCTTGGGGCCTTCCCGAGCCTCGGTAGGATGCGGGTCGTGTGGGTGGGCTTCTCGGAGGGGAGGGAGCGGATCTTGGAGATACAGGTGAGGTTGGAGGAGGCCCTGGCCAGGCTGGGCTTCAGGCCCGAGGGGAGGCCCTTCGACCCCCACCTGACCATAGGGAGGGTCAAGTCGCCGAAGGGGAAGGAGGAGCTCAGGGCCTTCGTCATGGCCCACCAGGCGACGGACTTCGGCACCTTCGCCGTAGAGCGGGTGGAGCTGAAGGAGTCTACCCTCACTCCCAAGGGGCCCATATACAAGACCTTGAAGGCCTACTCCCTATGACCCTCGATAAGGATCGATATCGCACCCTGGTGAGGGAGGCCTTCTGCGTGGACCTGGCCCTCCTGGAAGGTTACCTCCACGAGAGGATCGATATCTCCAGGTGGGGCCCCAAGGGCTCCGAGATATACGAGGCCCTCGACTACCCCCTGGAGGACTGGAAGAAGGGGGTGGTGGAGGAGGAGATCGAGAGGGTGAAGAGAGAGTGGGAGGAGGGCGCGGAGGAGGTGGAGGTGGGGGGCGTTGGCAAGGTCAGGGGCGACATCCTCAGGGAGATGGAGAGGGAGAACCCCGCTGGCTGGGAACTGGCGTACGCCGGGCGCTTCAGGAGCGACCTCAAGTACCGGCGCTTCGTATACCTAGAGAAGATGCGCCTTCTGGGGGGACTGACGATAGAACATTTTCTGGAGAGGTTCGAGCCCCAGCTCCTCCTCATCACCCCCCAGGAGTTCCGAATGGGGATGCAGCTGGAGGGGGAGCCTCCCCTGCCTCCACCATAGTTTTTTTGAATTAATTTTCAACATAAGTAAATTTTCTTTCAAAAAAAAGCTTAAATACTAAAGATTTTAATGATAGAGTGGCAAATAAGTGCCATGGTGAAACCTCCGATCCCGCGGGAGTTTCTCTTCCTCCCGCGGGCTCCGCACCTCCTCTACAGGACCAGATTGACCTTCTCCTTGTAGCACTCGAAGACGATGCTCGTCCTCACCTCGTTGATCCCCTTTATCCTGGATAGCCCCTTCTCGACCAGCTCCTTCAGGCTCCGCGTGTCCCGCGTCCTGACCTTCGCGACGACGTCGTACCCCCCCACAGTGGTGTAGACCTCCGTCACGTCCTCCAGCTCCGCCATCTCCTTTGCGACCGCGCCCGTGGATCCCGTCTCGCACCGCACCGCCAGGATGGCCGTGATCTCCTTCCCGTAGGCCTTCTGATCCAGGAGGACGGTGAAGCTCCTCACTACCCCCCCCAGCCTCTTTATCCTCTTATGGACCGCCACGTCCGAGATCCGCACCTCCTGGGCGATCTCCTTGTAGGTCATCCGGGCGTTCCTCTGGAGGATCTCCAATATCTTCCGATCCACCTCGTCCATCCGGGCCTCCTCCGCCCCCCCTTTTAGAGATGCTGGGGCCCTCTCCGTTGCCAAGTTAGTTTTCCTAACCTGGGGCCAGGCCCCCGCCGCAGGGATGGGGGGGTAGTTTGTAACTCTACTGTTTCTTCCACTTCCGGTTAATAAAAATGTTTCGAAAGCTATATATGCCTCCATGTACACTAATTCTTTGAGCAAAATCCGGAATATTCGTTCGAGATTTTAAGAATTTCGGGGGCGTTCCGGGTTTGAGAGGCGGAAAGAGGGGATTTGTGATGGTCGTTCCAGAATCCGGGGTTGTCAGGGAGTTGGAAGCGAGGCCCAAAGACTCTAC
>JACQPM010000002.1 GCA_016207475.1 Methanobacteriota archaeon
GTGCAGCGCACGCTGATGCAGCTCCTGGCGGAGATGGACGGCTTCAGCCCCCGCGGTGATGTCCGGATCATAGCGGCCACCAACAGGCCCGATATCCTGGACGCGGCCATCCTGAGGCCCGGCAGGTTCGACAGGCTCATCGAGATACCCCTCCCCACCTACGAGGGGAGGTTGGAGATCTTCCGGATCCACACCCAGAGGATGAACATGGACCAAGATATAAAGATCGAGAACCTGGCCCAGAGGATCGAGAACTCCTCGGGGGCGGACATAAAGGCCATGTGCACCGAGGCCGGGATGTTCGCCATCCGCGAAGGGAGGGAGTGCGTCACCTTCCAGGACTTCGAGAGGGCGATAGCCAAGGTCCAGGGCAAGATGGAGCAGAAGAAGGAAGAGGCCGCCGGCGTGATGTACACGTAGGCCCATGCCCTTAGATCTGACCGTATACGACGGCGCCAGGACCGTAGGCGGCAACAAGATCCTCCTGGACTTCGACGGCCACAGCGTCTTTTTCGACTTCGGGATTAACTACAAGCGGATGGGGGAGTTCTACGAGGAGTTCCTCCAGCCGAGGTCGGGCCGGGGGATCCACGACTTCCTCAGGATGGAGCTCGTCCCGAGGCTCGGCATCTACCGGGAGGACCTGACGCCCTCCGACCTCATGCTCCCTGCGCCCAAGAGGGTTGAGGCGGTCCTCCTCTCCCACGCCCACATGGACCATGCCGGCTGCATAGGCCTCCTCAGGCAGGATATAAAGGTCTGTGCATCCCCTATCACCGCCGCCCTCTTGAAGGCGATGCGGGACTGCGGGCGAGGTGATATAGAGGCGGAGATCGCCTACCTGGGCGCCAGGAAGAGGGCAGAGGGGGAGCCCAGGGTGGTGGAGGCCGAGGACCGGGGGAGGACGCCCTACAGGGGGAGAGATTTTGCCTTGACAGGGCCCCTGCCGGAGGGGCTCCCGGCCTTCTGGTCCCACTCCCCAAAGAGGAGAGGCCTCGTCGCAGGAGCCTTGGCTCCTGCGGTCGAGACTTTCTCTTTCAGGCTGGAGGCGTACCCGGTGGACCACTCCATCTACGGGGCCACGGCCTTCGCCGTGGAGACATCCGCCGGCTGGGTCGTCTATACCGGGGACATAAGGGTCCATGGAAAACACGCCCCTGAGACCGAGGCCTTCGTGCGGTCCGCGGCCAGGCTGAGGCCCAAGGTCCTCGTCATGGAAGGGACAAAGGCTGGGCGGGAGGGAAACGAGCCAACCGAGGAGGAGGTCCGCAGGAACTGCCTCGGTGCCGTGGAGGCAGAGGAGGGGCTCGTGGTGGCCGATTTCTCTCCAAGGAACTTCGAGCGGCTGGAGACCTTCCTCAGGATCGCCCGGGAGACTGGGCGGAGGATGGCTGTGCTCCCCAAAGATGCCTACCTCCTGGACGCCCTGGGGCTGGTGGATGGGGTGGACAGGATGGGGGAGCTCCTCATCTACAGGGACCTGAAGGCCCACCGGGATGGGTGGGAGGCGGAGGTCCTGAATAAATTCGGCGAGAAGCTGGTGGACCCCAGGGAGGTCGGGAGGAGGGCGGAGGAGTACATCCTGGCCTTCAGCTTCTGGGACCTGAAGAACCTCCTCGATATAGAGGCCAAGGGGGGACGGTACATCTACTCCAGCAGCGAGGCCTACACCGAGGACCAGGTGATAGACTTCCAGCGCCTCCACAACTGGCTCAGGTACATGGGGCTGGAGGTCGTGGGCTTCGAGGTGGTGGATGGACGGCCCCGCTTCCAGAAGGGCTTCCACGCCTCGGGCCACGCCTCGGCGGAGGAGCTCCTGGCGATAGCCAGGGCCATCGACCCCGAGATACTGGTGCCGGTCCACACCGAGGACCCCAACTTCTTCGCCGAGCACCTCCCAGATATTGGGGTGCTCATCCCCACCCGGGGGGAAAGGGTGAGGATCGGCTAACCCTCCCTCCTCAGCCCCCGCCCCTTCCAGATTGAGAGCCTCTTCTCCTTCAGCTCCCTGGCCTTCTCCTCCAGGACCTTGTAGACGACGCCGTGGGGTGCCCCCCTGGCGAGCATGACTATGCCTTCCTTGGCGGCCGCAACCTCGTCCACGGTCCCTACGAGGACCACGTCCTTCCCGCCCACCGATACGTGGCAGCCCGTCGCCTCCTCTACGAAGCGGCGTGTCTTCCCGCCCTCCCCTATTATACGCCCCTTCTGCCGCAGGAGGGCCTTCTCGGACCTGCCCACTATATCCTCCAGCTCGATGATCTCCATCACGTACTCGTCAGTGGCCAGGAGGAGGGCCTTGGTCGGGTTCATCCCCCTCCCCACCGCCTTGACGATGTCCCGCCCCTTCCACTCCGCCAGGACGTCCTCCCCCCTATTCTCGATGGTGACGACGCCCTCCTTGGCGTCGATGACCAGCCCCACCCCCAGCCTCTTCTCGATCTCCTGCTTCGTCCCTCCATCCGTACCTATGAGTACGGCCACCCGGCTCAGGGGGATCCTTACATACTCCATCTCTTCACCCTCCTGCAGTCCGTGATGTACCTCAACATCTCCCCCTCGTCCACCTCCAGGTAGCTGCGGAAGTAATTGGCCATGTTCCTGACATCGGCCCTCAGGAACTCCTGGGCCTGGGGGTGCTCTATGACGACCGCCTGCGAGAGATCGATTATGTATGGCGTGCCGTCCCTCATCAGGATGTTGTACTCGCTCAGGTCCGCATGGACAAGGCCCGCCCGGCAGTAGAGGGCCCTCATGTACCCGAGGACCTTTCTGTAGAGCCTATCGGGCTCCTCCGGGAAGACGTGCTTGAGCATGGGCGCCGGTTCCTCGCCCTTGCCTATGAACTCCATCACCAGGACGTTGTTCTTGTAGGCGATGGGCATCGGGACCTTCACCCCCGCCTCCAGAGCCCTTTCCATGTTCTTGAACTCCTTCTTCACCCACGTGTATACCACGGACCTCGTGGAGCGCTTGACCCCTTTGAACCGGTAGTCCCCGTCTATGTACTTGAGCATGGCACGGTAGTTGCGCGTCCCGACGAGGTGGATCTTCACCGCCAGCGGCTCTCCGCCCTTCCCATAGCCCTTCAGGACGTTGGCCTCCTTCCCGGTCTTGATGACGCCGTAGAGGAGGTCTATCACCCCCCGGTTGGCCAGGTCGTAGAGGGTGAGGAGGGTGGCCCTGTCGAAGACCTCAGTGGCCACCTGGCGGTCCTCGACGCCCTTGATCCTCTTCCTGGCAGCGTCGATCTTCCTGTCGAGGCGCGAGAGCCGCTCTTCCAGCCTACCCAAGGCTATATGACCCCTTGGTTGATGAGCCGGTCCACCTGGGGCTTCGTGTACCTCCAGAGGATGTCCCCCTTGGAATCCCCCTGGACGGCCCAGGGCTTCACTATCACCACGTCCCCCTCCTTGATCCAGATCCTCCGCCTTATCTTCCCTGGGATCCTGCAGATCCGGAGCTTGTTGTCCTTGCACCGGACCTTCATCTTGCTGGCCCCCAGCATCTGCTCCACGATGCCGAAGACCTCGTTCTCCCGGGGCATCCTGAGCCTCCGAAGTTCTGGTTGTTCCTCTTCCAGTCTAATTCCTCCTTCCAGTCGGCGCTGAAGATTTTTACGCGCCCAACTTATAACCTTTTCCTTCCAGATGCCGCCGGACTGGTTCCAGGAGCTCCCCCATGTAGCCGGCGGCAGTTTCCTTCATGTCCTGGGGGTGGACGGCGTTCTTCAGATAGGCCTCCTCCAGCATGGCGTAGCTCTCGAACTCCAGGTCCCCGCCGAACTTGGCAGGGCGTTTTATAACCACTTTACCCACGGCCCTGAAGATGTGGTGCTTGTATATCTCCAGGACAGGGTTCCGCTCCAGCTCCCCCATGGGGCAGAAGGCCTTCCTGAGCTTCCTCCTTATCTCTTCCTGACCGTCGTCCACCGATAGGAAGTTCATCTTGGAGGAGGACATCTTCTCGTCCCCGTCCAGGCCGTGGATTATGGGGATGTGGAGGCAGACGGGCGCCTTGTACCCCAGCCCTGGGAGGTTCTCCCTCGCCAGCATGTGGATCTTCCTCTGGTCTATGCCCCCCACCGCCAGGTCCACGCCCAGGGTGGCCATGTCTATGACCTGCATCAGCGGGTATATCACCCTGGCCACCTTCGGGTCTTCCTCCGCCCTTCCCACCAGGTCCATGGAGCGCCGGGCCCTCAGGAGGGTGGTCTCCAGCGCCAGGCGCTGGACGTTGAGGAAGTAGTCTCCCTGGAGCTGCATCTCCGATCCCAGGACGAACCTGGTCCTCCCAGGGCTCAGCCCCATCCCTATGAAACACTCCTTGTTGAACTCGGCGGTCCTGGCGATCTCCTCCAGGCTTCCCTTTCCATTCAGGTAGGCGTGTAAGTCCGCCAATAGGACCGTGACCTCGAAGCCGGCCCCCTGGAGGTCTATGAGCTTGTTCACGGTGATGGCGTGGCCCAGGTGGATCTTGCCGCTGGGCTCGTAGCCCGCGTAGGCCGTGGGCTGGGCCTTCTCCTCTAGGAGGCGGCGCAGCTCCGCCCTGGTCACCACCTCCTCCGTGCCCCTCTCCACGAGGGAGAGACGCTCCTGGAGCTCCATAGCGGGCTTTCTATCTTGGGGGATGCGTATAAAGGTTTCTTACTGGGGGTGGAGGCCTTTGGCTTAAGGGCCCTCCGTTAATTTTTTATTTGCCGGAGGGGAGGTGGGGCCATGCCGGCCATCGAGAGGGCGAAGACCAAGGAAGAGGCGGAGATGGAGGAGCTCCTGGAGGTGAGGAGGGACAATATAGCCAACCTGGAGCGGATGGTCTACGCCTGCATCTTCCAGGTGGATGCCCGTCTGGACCCCCCGCCGGGGGATCTGGAGATAACCTTCTGCGTCGGCAATTTCTCCATATTCGAGTTGGAGCTGAAAGCTCTGCGGGGCGACGTGACGGTGAACGGCGGGGCGGCGGGGGGCTTCCTGGACGAGAAGGGGTACAGGCTCCCCCGGCAGTCCATCAGCCTCGTCAAGACCGCCTGTACCCTGAGGCTAGGTGACAGGGAGGTGCTCCTCCAGGATAGGTTCTTGAAGGTGGGGGTAGCGATGAGGGGCACCTTCGTGGGGCCCAGGACCGTGGAGCGGTCGGGGTCCTTGGGCTACACTTTCTTTCTCTAGAAAACTTTTTAATCTCGGCCTTAGAGTTCTATCTGCATGTACGGAAAGAGCCCGGGCGTGATGAGGGTCGTGTTGGACTCGGACTTTCTGATCACGCTGATGGACGAGAAGGACAAGTACAACAAGGATTCGCTATACGTCCTCCACGCCCTCCAGAAGGTCCCCCACGTGGAGATCGTCCTGGACTGCGTCATCAACGAGGTCATCTCCATGCTCTCCAGGCGGTATGGTGGGGAGGGCGGCGAAGGGGACTTCCACAGGGCCCTGAGCTTCATCGAGGAGAAGATCCCCAAGGCCAGGATCGTATGGATCTACCCGAAGGTCCCGGAGCACTACGACAGCATCATCAAGGTCATGAAGAAGTACAGGGGCAAGCTGAACTTCCACGACGCCATGATCGTCATAATGATGTTCAACTCCAACATTGAGCATATAATCAGCCTGGACAAGGACTTCGACGCCGTGAGCGGGGTAAAGCGCATAGACCCGGGGAAGATAGACCAGTTCGTGGGGGGGCGGAGGTGACTACTCCTCGCCCTCCAGCCTGAGGATGTAGTCCTTGGCCCCCCGGAAGATCCTCACCTCGTCCCTTATCTTCACCGGGAATCGTCCCTCGAAGTAGATGGTCTCCAGGCTTTCCAGGTCCATCACCTGTATCCTCCCGGTGGTCGCCTCCGAGATCATGGCTTTTCTTATATCCTCCTCCCGCCCCAGGATCTCGGCCTCCCTGAGGCCCTTCGCCGGCATCGTCGCTCTCTTCCTGGCCCCCAGGTCGAAGAGCGTTGCCTTCCCTGTGGTCAGCCCCAGGAGCTGGTAGACCTCCCCGCCCAGCCCCAGGATATCACCCGTCCGGAACCTGGGAAGCCTCAGGACGATGGCCACGCGGTATACATCCTTCCCGTGCCCGTCCTTCCCGGTCAGCTTTGGCGACTCCCCCACCGCGCCCCCGAACCTCTCCTGGAGGGCCGAGGCCACCTTCCTGGCCACCTGTACGGACCCCATATAGAAGTCGAACCCCCCCTTGAGGTCCTCGAACTTTGAGACGAAGGCCTTCCTGTCCGTCCTGGCGTACTGGGCCATGAGCTCCCCCACCAGGGCATATACCCTATCCCTCTCCTCCTGCCCCAGCGCCCCTTCCCCCCGTACCTGGAGGATGGCTTCGTAATACTTGCCGCTGGCCCGAGAGCAGTCCTGACAGAGGTCCAGGACGACCCTCACCGCCGCTTCTTGCCTGGCGCTGTACCCGAAGCCCGCCACCCTCCCTTCCACCTCCACGGCGCATGGGACCAGGTAGACGGTGGGCGAGGACTCCTTGGGCCCTTCCACGGAGACCCGCACCTCTGGCGCCTCGACCTTCTCCAGCCGGATGCTCTCCTTCACCGTGTCGAGGGCCGCGTTCTTGATCACCTCCTCCAGCCCTTCCCCAATCGGTAGCCACCTACCGCCCTTGAGGTAGGTGTGGCAGTTCCTGCATACCCGCGCCTCGAGGCGCTCCGGGAGGGTGAGGAAGCGCCCTCCCCTCAAGTAGCACTCCCGGCACCGATTCTCCACCAGCTCCTCCGTCACCTTGCCGCAGAGGTAGCAGAAGCGCCCCCTGACCATGGAGCAATTATTGGGCGGAGCCAATAAATACCCTTCTCCAATATCGTTCCGAGACGTTAGGTCCTGGTGGTAGACCAACCCAGGAATTGGAGGAGGCATATAATGATCCAAGTGACAGAGAAGGCGGCAGAGAAGCTGAAGGACTTTATGAAACAGGAGGGGAAGGAGGCCAAGGGCCTCAGGGTCGCGGTCTTTGGCGGCGGTTGCGCTGGCTTCAAGTACGGCTTGGCGCTGGAGGAGAATCTCACAGGGGCTGACAAGATCATCGAGAGCCGTGGGGTGAATGTCATAGTGGACCCGGAGAGTGCCAAATTCCTGGAGGGGTCGGAGATAGACTACGTGGAGAGCCTCCAGGGCTCGGGCTTCAAGATCAACAACCCCAACGTAGCCTCCAGCTGCCGTTGCGGCAACTCCTTCAAGCCGAAGGAGTGACCCTCTATTTTTTGACGTTTTTTAGAGTGTACCCCTTCTCGCAGATCTGCACCCTCAACGCCTCGAGGGCAGCGTGGACCTTCTTCGAGCTGTAGCCGCCTATGACGATGGCCATGAACTCCCTTCCGGGCTCATAGAGCCCATCCTCGATCCGGCAGCGGACTACGGCTACGCCGTCCGCCGCTTCTGCGTCCCTGATCGCGCCCTCGATGACCTTCCTGTTGGTCCTGACCTCGATCCCTTTCAGCCCCTCCTCTGGACGGACATAGACGGCGTGGCACCCCACCACGCTTATATCCCTCCTCAGCCCCCTGACCTCCCTCAACAGATCCTCGAGACCCATACTCCACCCCCGATACAAGGTATGCATCGCCAGTTTAATTATCTTTCTAGGGAAGATTCGAGGGTTTAATAGGCAGATTTATAAATAAATTCCTCCTTTTTATTATATGGTGATCTCATGAGCGAACTGCCAATTGCCGCAATGGACAGGTTGATCAGGAGGGCCACGGGGCTCAGAGTGGGCAGGGATGCAGCCGAGGCCATGGCCGAGGTGCTGGAAGAGAGAGGCGCCAAGGTAGCCGTCGAGGCCGGGAAGTACGCCAAGCACGCCAAGAGGAAGACCGTCAAGGCCGAGGACGTCAGGCTGGCGGTGAAGAAGTAGCAGATCACCCTTCAAAACATTCAAATACCCACTGGGCAGAGGTATTGCGTCACGACGCGGGGGTAGCCAAGTTTGGCCAAAGGCGCTAGATTCAGAGTCTAGTCCGTTAGTCGGTCCGAGGGTTCGAATCCCTTCCCCCGCATTCCAAGCCTTTTTATGTAAAAAGGCTTGAGCCAAAAACCCGCAAGGGCTATTTATTATTTCTTCTCCTCGAAGCGCATGGCCGCCGAGTTTATGCAGTACCTGAGCCCGGTGGGCTTCGGGCCGTCGTCGAAGACATGACCTAGGTGGCCGCCGCACCTGCTGCACAGCACCTCAGTCCTCGACATGCCGAGGCTGGGGTCGGGTCTGATCTCAATTCCCCCTTCCGATGCCGGCTTCCAGAAGCTCGGCCAGCCCGTGCCTGAGTCGTATTTCGCTTCCGAGGTGAAGAGCTCCTGGCCGCACCCCGCACAGAGGTATATTCCCCTTTTCTTGTTGTGGAGATATCTCCCGATGA
>JACQPM010000126.1 GCA_016207475.1 Methanobacteriota archaeon
CTCGGCCCAGATCCGATATCAGCCTGACGATCTCCTCAGGCGGGAGGTACTGGACCCTCGCCCCGGCGGCCCTAACCACGTTCTCCTCGATCATGGTGCCCCCGAAGTCGTTGGCCCCGTAGCAGAGGGCTACCTGGGCTACCTTGGGCCCCTGGGTGACCCACGAGGCCTGGACGTTCCTGATGGACCCCCCCAGGAGGAGGCGGGAGATGGCCACGACCCTCAGGTACTCTGCGCCCCCCTGCGCCGCCACGCCGTACTCCCTAGCCAGGCGGGTGTTCTGGGGCTGGAAGGACCAGGGGATGAAGGCCGTGAATCCGCGGGTCTCCTCCTGGAGCCTGCGAATCCTCAGGATGTGCCTCACCCGCTCCTCCACCCCTTCCGTCAGGCCGTAGACCATGGTGGCAGTGGTGGGGATGCCCAATCGGTGGGCCTCCCGCATCACCCCCATCCATCCTTCCCAGCCCAGCTTCTTGGGGCTTATCCTGGCCCTCACCTCGTCGTCCAGGATCTCGGCCCCGCCCCCCGGGATGGACTGGAGGCCAGCCTCCTTGAGGCGGAGCAGGACCTCCCCGACGCTGGACTTCTCCACGTGGGCTATGAAGGCTATCTCGGTGGGGGAGAGGGCGTGCCTCTGGACCTGGGGATAGCGGTCCCTCAGGACCCTGAGGATCCCCTCGTAGTACTCCAGATAGAGGTCTGGGTTGAGGCCTCCCTGGAGGAGGACTTGGGTGGCGCCCAGGGCCACTGCCTCCCGCACCTTCACCAAGAGCTCCTCGGTCCCGAGGACGTAGGCGTCGCTGGAGCTGGGCGCTCTATAGAATGCACAGAACTTGCAGCCGCTGACGCAGGCGTTAGTATAATTAATATTCCTGTCTATGACGAAAGTGGCCAGGTCCCCGGCCAGGGACCTCCTCAGGCCGTCCGCAGCCATCCCCAGGATGGGCAATGGGGCGCGGTAGAGCCTGGCGCCCTCCGCCTCGGTGAGCCTCTCCCCCTCGAGGGCCTTCTCAAGGAGGTCCCTCACCCAAGCCTCGATCTCGAGCATAGCTTGAAGAACTCCAGCCTGGGATTAGCCGCAAGCTCGTACTTGGAGGCCAGGGCGAAGTAGCCACCCAGCCCCGCCCTGTTCTCGGTCCCGAGGGAGTAGTCGAGCCTGGAGAGGTGCCAGGCCATGGCCTCGGCGCTTATCCCCAGCCTCGTGGCCAGCGCAGCCGCCACCTCCAGGAAGTGGTCGTAGGCGTAGCGCCGGGAGGCGGAGAGCTTCTCGTAGAGCCCATCCACCTCCTCGGGGCGGGCCTCGGCGAATCTCCTCCGCACGGCCCAGAGGGCGTAGACCATTCTTAGCCCCGTGAGCCGCCTCCACTCCTCCCCCAGGTCTGCGAGGACCCTCTCCCCCCGCCCACGGGCCGCCAGGGCGTGGTCACCGATGAGAAGGGCGGCGTCCGACCCTCTGAGCATCACCCTCAGGTCTGGCTCCGGGTGGTGGACGAACTCCGCCCCTATCTCCTTCTCCCTCAGGAGTATGTCCAAGAGGACAGAGGAGGTGGCCGAGGTCCCGGGGAGGGCTACCTTTTTACCTTCCAGGTCACCCAAAGAGGCGAGATCGTCCGAGAAGAGGAGGATGGAGCCCGTCTCCCCGAAGGCGCTTATGGAGAAGTCGGGGAGGAGGACCAGCTCCTCCGGGTGCTGCCCGTAGATGATGGAGGAGATGGGGGCCACATCCACCTCGCCCCGGAGCAGCATCTCCCCCAGCGCAGGAGGATGGGCAGTAACGAGTTCCGCGCTCAGGTCTATGGCACCCTCCTGGATAGCGTAGTAGATGAAGTCGGTGTTCTTGAAGTAGGTCTGCCCCACCCGCATGCTAATCCCTGAAGACCTGGACGATCTCGTGGGTAGTGGTCCTCTGGGCAGGGACGCGCCCCACCTCCCTTATGAGGGCGATGAGCTCGTCCCTGGAGATGTACTCCTCGGTGGTGGCGCCGGCGGCGTGGGTGATCCTCTCCTCCACCACGGTCCCGTCAAGGTCATTGACGCCGTAGGTAAGGGAGATCTGGGCGAGCTTCTTCCCCAGCATGATCCAGAAAGCCCTGATGTTGTCTATGGTACCGTGGAGCAGTATCCGCGAGACGGCCAGGGTCCTGAGGTCGTCGAAGCCCGTGGGCCCCTTGGATACCCGCCCCTCCCTCAGGAGGCGGGTGTTCTGTGGGTGGAAGCTGAGGGGTATGAAGGCCTGGAACCCGCCCGTCTCCCTCTGGGCCTCCCTCAGCCTCAGGATGTGATCCACGCGGTTCTCCAGGGTCTCCACGTGGCCGTAGAGCATGGTGGCGTTGGTCTTCATCCCCAGCCTGTGGGCCGTGGCCATCACGTCCAGCCAGCCCTCCCCAGAGACCTTGTTGGGGCAGAGCTCCTTGCGGAGCTGCTCATCGAAGATCTCGGCCCCGCCTCCGGGCATGGAGTCGAGGCCCGCTCCCATGAGCCTCTCCAGGACCTCCTTCACGCTGCTTCCCGCTATCTTGGCGAAGTAGGCGATCTCCGCCGCTGTAAACGCCTGAATGTGGATCCTGGGGTACCGAGTCTTTATCTCCCTCAGCATCTTCTCATAGAACTCGAAGGGCAGATCCGGGTTGAGGGAGCCCACGATATGGAGCTCCGTTATCCCGAGGCGCACGGACTCCTCCACCCGGCCTAGGATCTCTTCCATGGACATGGTGTAGGCCCCCTCCTCGTTGGGCTTGCGGTAGAAGGCGCAGAACTTGCAGCCGCTGATGCATACGTTCGAATAATTGATGTGGCGATTGACGACGAAGGTCACCAGGTCCCCAACCCTCTGGGCCCTCAGCCTGTCGGCGATGGCGCCCAGGAGGAGGAGGTTCTTGGACTGCATGAGGGCCATGCCATCCTTCCTGGTCAGCTCCTCCCCGGCCAGGGCCTTCTCCCCTATATCGTAGACCTCGTCGCCCCTGAACTCCTTGAGGACAGTCTCCAGTTCCATATCGCCCCGTCTTAGCATCGCGAGAGAGGTATTTATAGGTTGCTGAGAAGATTTATGGTTCTCCACAGACTCCAATTCTGATCATATTTCACGTGCCTTGACAGACGGAATCCCGTTGAGCTTCGAAGTGTAAGTCTTTTGTGCAAAGCCGCTAAAAGCGCGCACGTCGAGTTAGTCCTCAAGAAAGACTTGCACGGGGCCGCCCCGGTTGAAGGAGGTTCCGGCGGCCCAGTGCGCATCTCCATCTGACTGTTGCCTATATAAACTTTTCGGTTGCCCTAAATCAGCACTTCCCCTGGGCCCCGGGCCGGAGGTCGTATATCTCCTCCACATCTATCTTCACCAGGTACTTTGGGTCCGGGAGCTTCATGGGGAGCTTCCTGAGCTCCTGGACCATGGCGTCGAAGAGAGGGCCCTTCTCTATCAGCTCAGCCCTCCCTTTGAACTGGTAGCCCTGGAACTTTTTGGCATCGGCCACGGTGACGGCCACCTGCGGGTTCTCCAGCAGGTTTCGCCTAGTCTTCTCAGAGAAGAGGTCGGCGAAGACGAGAGTCCTCTCGTCGAGGACTTTTATGGAGCCCTTTGGTGAGACGTTGGGCCTGCCGTCCTTGTTGGCCGTGGCCACGTAGGAGACCCTCTGCTCCTCCACCATCCTCCGCATCTCGTCGGTGATTGGGCCCATCAGGCCAGGTCCTCCCTCAGCTCGTCGGGGAGCATGTGGGGTATGTCGTCTATGACGGGGTACCAGCGTTTGCAGGCGGTGCAGACCAGCACTTCGCCCCTGATCGGCTCCAGGGCACTGTGGCACTTGGGGCAGACCTCCCCCTCGAACCTCTCCTTGTAATACCTTATGTCGCACTGCCTGCAGACGAGGAACTCTTCAGCCTTCCTGTACTCCACGTCCTTCTTGCACATGGGGCAAGCCAGGATCTCCAGAAGCTCGCTACTCACGGGCATGGTTCACCTCCTTGTAGCCCTCGGCCAGGGCCAATTCCTCCAAGGTGTTCACGTTGAAGGCAAATTGTACCTTCTCGGTTATAACCTTTGCCTCCTCCCCGTCGAGGTTACGGCCGTCCAGGATATTCACGCCAGAGGGAACATAGTTCCCTATCAGGAGGGTGGGGGTGAGGCCCTGCCTCTCGAGAACCTCCCTTGGGACCAGGATCGTGAGGGCGCTCTTCCCGGCCTTGGCGTACTCCTCCGCGGCCCAGTCTATATCAGCGGAGGTTATGAGGGGAAGGTCCGAACCGATGGTGAGGACCTTCCCAAGCCCGAGTTTTTCGACGGCATAGACCAGGTCCTCCACGTAGCCGTTGCCGGGGGTCCTGATGGTTGCGATATCCATCTCGGCCATCAGCCTCTCGGTCCCGCGAGTTCGCTCGCTTGTGGCCACGAATATTCTATCTATATAGCTGGAGCCCAGCAGGGCTTCTATCACCCTCCCCACCAGCGGTTTACCGCGGAAGGGGAGGAGCGGTTTCTCCGCCCGGAGCCTGAGCCTCGTCCCCCTCCCGCCGGCCATGACCAGCCCGTCCAGCCTCATACGAGGAGCACCAGGACCGCCACCATCCTAGCCACCTCGTTGACGGCCCCGAATATATCCCCCGAGACCCCGCCTACGGTGTTGGCGGCCAGCCTGGTGGTGGCCAGGGAGGTTGCCAGGGTGGCCAGGAAGAGGAGCACCACCTTTCCCGGTGCAGCGATGGCGACGGCTACGAGGTATAGAACTGTGCCCAGGAGCAGGGCCCCCTTCCTCCCGCCCAGCGCCTTGATGTAGGCGGAGCCCATCCCCTCATGGGTCGGCTTCCCCACATAGGCCATGGGGAGGATGGCGTACTTGGCCGAGGCCTCGGCAGCCAGGAGGGCCGGGAGGAGGGCGTAGGAGTCGGCCAGCCCCAGGTAGGTTATCAGGAGGACGAAGAAGCCGAGGGCGAAGCCGCCCACCCCCGTGTTGACGTCGTGCATGATCTCCCTCCTCCTCTCCACGGTGCCGCGGTACATTAGGGCGTCCCCGAAGTCCAGGAGCCCGTCCAGGTCGTGGAAGCCCGAGAGGTAGAGGAGCGCGAAGAGGGCCAGGGCCGCGGCCACCCCCCCCGGCAGGAGGCGTGAAATGATCTCGCCGAAGACGCCGGCCAGGAGGGCCAGGAGGAACCCCAAGATTGGCAAGAGCCAGCCGTACCTGGCCACCTCCTCCAGGTCCCCGTCCATCCCCACGGGCAGGACGGTGTGGAAGCCGAGGAGGCCCTTGAATCCCCTCAGGAGGCCCATTCACCCAACCCCCGAGTACATCCTGGAGGTGGCCCCGGCGATGAGGCCGCAGATGGTATCATCCAGGAAGGGGCCCAGCCGCCCCAGGATTCCAGGCTTCTTCCTGTCGTACCTGACGTACTCGAACCTGGCCCTGGTCCCGCCTATGTACTCGGCTATGGCCATCCCTATCACCTCGTCGGCCACCAGGAAGACCGGGTCCTTGTCGAAGGTCTCCCGGGACAGCCCGGGTATGGAGCCCCTCTTCCCCTCCTCCTCCAGTAGGAAGCCGGCCATCACGAGGGAGTTCACGTTGGGGTCCTGGAAGGCCTTGTCCAAGATAGAGCTCAAGACCTCCAAGGCCTTCTCCCGCGTCTCCACCCCCGGGTGGGGTACGTAGAGCTCCAGGGCCGCTGCCAGTATGTCCTCCTTCGTCACGCCCCTGGCATCGAGCCAGGACCACATCTCGGGCTTCTCCATGCTATCTCCCCACGGGGCAGACGTTGGTGCAGACGAGGCAGTGCCGCTCCGAGTACTCCGAGATCCTGAGGAGGTTCTTCCTGGTGTACTCTATGCACCGCCCCCTGTCCACCGTGGCCCCTATGGCGCCGGCGGGACAGCGCTCGACGCAGACGTTACAGCCGGTGCAGTACTCCCTCTTCTCCCTGGGCGTGGGCTTGAGGGGAGCATCGGTCAGGACTGCGCCGAAGCGGACCCTGGGGCCGAACTGGGGCGTGACGATGAGGCCGTTCTTACCGATGGAGCCGAGGGAGGCCTCCAGCGCCAAGCGTCTCACCCCGTACTTGGGCTCGGAGCTGCTCACTGCCACCGCCTTATGGCCGAGGGCCTCGAGGCGGGCGGCGATGTTCCGGGCTATGTTGTCCAAGAGAATGTCGATGAGCTGCCGGGCCTTGGGCCAGTGGGGGTACTTGACGCCCGTCACCAGGAGGTCGTCCCTCACCGCTATCCCGAAGACCACCGCGCTCTTGGGCCAGGGGAGATCGAGATTCCTCAAGCCTTCGGTCCCCACGAAGCCGATGAGGTCGATGCCCTCCTCCCGGGCAGCCCTCTCCACCTCCGCCTCCATGGTGACCATCGCCCTCAGAGCCATATCCTAACCTCGTAAAAGCCGAAGGCGACGAGGACGAAGAGGATCACGGATACAGAGATGAGCCTGAGGGAGCGGGCGACGTGGGCCGGGGAGAGGGCCTCCCTGGCGTCCCCCAGCCTGTAGTACTGGGGCTTCTCCAGCTCCACCCCCAGGGCTCCAGCCACGGCCGCCATGGCGTGGCCTGAGTTGGGGCTGGGGGTCTTCCTCCTGTCCCTGACGAAGATGGCTATGGCCCCCCGCCAGTCCTCCCGGAGGAGGAGGGAGGCGAGGACGATGAGGGCCACCGTCAGCCTGGCCGGGATATAATTCAGGAGATCGTCGGTCCTGGCCGAGAAGAAGCCTATCTCCCTGTAGCCCTCCTTCTTGTAGCCGATCATGGAGTCCAGGGTGCTGGAGGCCCGGAAGAAGACCGCCGCCGCCATCCCTGCTGGCACCCCCAGAAAGCCCCCCACCAGGAAGTAGTAGAAGAGGGGTGATATTATGCCGTCCACGCTGTTCTCCCCGATGGACTCCACGGCCGCCGAGATCACCTGCCTCCCGTCGAGGTTGCGAGGGTCCCGGCCGACAATGTATGGGAGAAGGGCCCTCGCCTCCTCGATCCGCCCTTCTGCCACCAACCGGGCTATGGGCTCTGTGTAATCGGCCATGGAGCGCCAGGCGAACTGGAGCTTGAGGACCAGGCCGCCCAGGACGACGGCCAGGAGGGGGTGGCCTCCCAGGGCTGTGAAGATAAGGTAGGCGGCCAGGGCGAAGGGCAGGACCACGGCGGCGTAGATGAAGGCCCCATAGGCTGTCCTCATTCTCTTCCCACCAAAGGCCCTCAACCTGAGGAGCTCTATCCACCGCCCAATCCAGACGGTGGGGTGCCACCGGGTGGGCGGGTCCCCCAGGGCCCTGTCCAGGAGGAGGGCCAGGAGGACCATGAGGAAGAGGTCGTAGGTCATTCACCCTCCAGGATCCTATCCACGGCGTTCATGTCAAGGTGCTCCTCCACGATCTCGGCGGCCCTGGTTATGCTCTCCCGCCAGACGTCCCTGGCGTCCCCGGTGCCCTTCCCTTTCCAGCCCATGTGCCTCATCAGGGCAGCCCTCAGGGTAGGGGCGTCGAAGATCCCGTGGACGTAGGTCCCGAAGACCATCCCGTCCCTGCTCACGGCCCCTTCCCCCCTCCCATCGATCTCCAGAAGGCGCTTCGCATCTTTTCCAAGGGCAGACTGGCCCATGTGGATCTCGTAGCCGTATATCTCCCTTTCTTCTGCCCCCTGGAAGATGCCGCCCTCCGCCACGACCCTCCCCCGCACCCTCTGGGTCACCTTCTGGTAGGTCTCGAACCGCGTCTCCACGTCCAGGAGGCCGAGCCCATCGACGGTACCGGAGCCTTCCAGATTCTGCTCGTCGTAGATCCTCCTCCCCAGGATCTGGAAGCCCCCGCAGAGCCCGACGATGGGTATTTTCCCTGCAAGGGCCTTTATCTCCTCCCCCAGCCCGTTCCCCTGGAGCCAGCGGAGGTCGTCCACCGTGTTCTTGGTCCCAGGTATGACGATAGCCCCGGGGTTCCCGAGTTCCCCGGGGCTTTCCACGTAGCGGACCCGGACGCCGTCGTAGAGGAAGGGGTCCAGGTCCGTGAAGTTGGAGATCCTGGGGAGCCTTATGACCGCCACCTCGGGCCCTGTCGTCTCCTTGGTCGAGAACCCGTCCAGGGCCATGGAGTCCTCGTCAGGGAGCTGGAGCTCCTTTATGTAGGGGAGGACGCCCAGGACCGACTTACCGACTAACTCCTCGATCATCTTTATCCCTGGCTCCAGGATCCCCACGTCCCCCCTGAACTTGTTTATCACTATCCCCTTTATCCTGGCCTGGTGCTGGGGTTTGAGGAGCTTTATCGTCCCGTATATAGAGGCGAAGACGCCTCCCCGGTCTATGTCGGCCACCAGGAGGACCGGGCTGTCGGTGATATCGGCGACCCGCATGTTGGCTATGTCCTGCTCGTAGAGGTTTATCTCCGCCGGGGAACCGGCGCCTTCGATGACTATGAGGTCGTACTCCTCCTCCAGCCTCCTGTAGGCCTCCTCTATAACCTTCACACCCTCCTGGAGGACGAACTCCTTGTAGTAGTTCCTGGCCTCCAGGTCCTTGACGGGCCTCCCGTTGACGATGAGCTGAGCCTTGCTGTCCCCCTTGGGCTTTATCAGGATAGGGTTCATCTCCACCCTGGGCTCTATCCCGGCGGCGAAGGCCTGAAGGGCCTGTGCCCTGGCCAGCTCCTTCCCGTCGGGGGTGACGTAGGAGTTGAGGGAGGTGTTCTGGGACTTGAAGGGGGCGACGCGGTAGCCCTTATCCCGGAATATGCGGCAGAGGACCATCACCAGGAAGGACTTGCCTGCGTAGGAGGTCGTCCCCTGGACCATTATCCGCTTAGCCATGGCCCTCCTCCCAGAGCCTCCGCCTGAGGCGCCGCGGCTCCTCCCCCCTCCTGAGCCCTTCCAGGACCTTCTCGGGGATCGCATCGCTGTGGACCCACCGGCAGTCGATGCAGGACCAGACGTCCTTCCCGGTCCGCTCGCTCACCTTCCACTTCCCGCCGGCAGAGGGGTCGAGGCACGGATAGAAGGGGCAGAAGCACCAGGTGCACTCCTGGCCCTCGAAGTGGTGGCAGGGGTAGTACTTGCACCCTTTATCGGGCCCCTTCACGCCCTCTGCCATCACCATCTCGATGTGGGCCTTGGCCTTGTCGAGCATTCTAGACCCCCAGGTGGACCTTGAGCTCCTCGAAGAGCCTCAGGTTCTCCTCCCGCGTCCTGACGCTCGTCCGCATGTAGCGGTCATCAAGACCGGTGAAGGTGGAGCAGTCCCTGATCAGGATGTTCTTCTTGATGAGATCGCCCTTCAGCTCCGGGGCCGTGATCCCGTTCTTTGTCAGGTCCGTGAGGTAGAAGTTCGCCTCGGAGGCGTGGGTCTCGAGGCCCAGGCTCCGTAGCCCCTTGTAGAAGAAGGCCCTCTCACCTTCGATGAAGCTCCTCACCCGCCTCTGGTATTCGGTATCCTTCATGGACTCGATGGCCGCCGTCTGGGCCAGGATGTTGACGTTCCAGGGGACCCTGAGGCGTTCCAGGTAATCGGCCATCTCCCTGCTCCCGACGCCGAAGCCCACCCTCATCCCCGGGAGGGAGAAGAACTTCGTCAGGGAGCGGAGGACGAAGAGGTTGGTACACTCCGTCGCCATCTGGCAGAAGGACTTGAGCCGCGTGAATTCAATATAGGCCTCGTCCAGGAAGACGAAGCACTCCTTCTCGCCGGCCTCCCCGATGAGCCCCTCCAACCTCTTCCTCTCCAGGGCCTTCCCAGTGGGGTTGTTGGGGTTGCAGAGGAAGAGGGCCCTCGTCCCATTTTCCACCGGTATATCGTCGAAACGGAACTCCCCCTCCTCGGGGGCGTGGTGGAAGCGCACATCAGCCCCGTAGAGGCGGCCGAAGACTTCGTACTCGGAGAAGGTGGGGCCCAGGATGGCGATCTTCTCGCCCCGCCTGACGAAGGCCTCCACGAAGTTCTTGATCAGCTCGGTGGAGCCGTTCCCCACAGTGATATTCCCTTCCTCCAGGTCCATGTACTCCCCTATGCCTCCCTTCAGCTCCCGGGAGTCCGGGTCCGGGTAGTAGGCACACTTCCAGAGCGCCTCCCTCACAGCCTCCATGGCCCGCTCGGAGGGGCCCAGGGGGTTGACGTTGGAGCTGAAGTCTACGAAGTCACTCTGGAAGTACCTACAGACCTCCCCCCCGTGGGCCGCCTTCTTGAGCCCCAGGAGCTCTTCCTTGACGTGCGCCCCGGCCTTCATTCATGGGTCCTAACATCCGGAGGCTTAATATATCTTTTCATCAGAACCACCGGCATGGAGACGACGAGCAGAGAGAAGGCGGAGCCTTTCGTGGCCAAGGACGGGTCCCTCATCAGGGAGATCGTCCATCCCCGCAGCTCCGGCGCGCGGAACCAGAGCCTGGCCGAGGCCACGGTGAGGCCGGGGGCCAGGACGAAAGAGCACCACCACGGGAGGTCCGAGGAGATATACTACCTCCTGGAGGGGGAAGGAAGGGTCCACGTGGGCGGCGAGGCTAGAGAGGTGGGGCGCACGGAGGCAATAATCATACCGCCGGCGGTGCGCCACTATATCGAGAATGTAGGCGCCGTAGATTTAGTGTTCCTATGCTGCTCGGCGCCTTCGTACTGGGACGAGGATATGGTCCTGGGGTAGACCCTTACCTGAAGGTCGGCCTCTGGGAGAGCCTGCTGGGGAGCGGGAGCCTCCGGAAGGGCTTAGCCCGCACTTCCTCTTTTATTGTCGCCACCAGCTCCTCTTTCGTGAACTTCTTCTGCTTCCCCTTCTCCCTCCTCACCCTGACGGTGAGGGTCCCGCTTTCTATCTCCTTCCCGCCCACCACCGCTATATAGGGGACCCACTCCATCTCCGCCTCCCTTATCTTCTTCTCCAGGGTACTGGACCCATCGTCCAGGTCCACCCTTATCCCCTGGACCTCCAGCTCCGCCAGGAGTCCCTCACAGTAGCCCAGGTGCTCCTCGGCCACCGGTACCAGGCGGACCTGGGTCGGCGAGAGCCATAGGGGGAGCATGGGCCTCTCCCCCTTCTGGGCCTTCATCCACTCGTGCTCCAGGATGGCGTAGAGATTACGGTCTATGCCGCCCGATATGGAGGCGTGGAGCATGAGCGGGTGCTTCTTGGAACCGTCCTCGTCCACGTAGGATATGCCGAACCTCTCGGTGTTCTCCACGTCTATCTGGACCGTCGAGAGGGTGGCGGCCTTCTCCAGGGCGTCGTTTATGGAGAACTCGAACTTCATCACGAAGTAGAAGAACCTCTCCTCCCAGAGCTCTATGAGGATGGGCCTCCCGATCAGCTTGACCAGGGTCTTGGCGAACTCCTCGTTCTGCTCGTAGAACTCTTTGATGAACCTTATGGCCACCTGGTACTCCACCCCCAGGTCCCTCATCCAGCCCATGGCGAGCTTGTACTGGTTGAGGAACTCCTTCCTGGCCTGGTCCATGTCCCGGCAGAGGGTGTGCATATCGGGCATGGTGAAGGTCCTGAGGCGCTTCAGGCCCGAGAGCTCCCCGCTCTGCTCCCTCCTGAAGGAGTAGTGGGTCAGCTCGTAGAGCCTGAGGGGGAGCTGCCGGTAGGAGATGGTCATGTCGTGCCCCATGAGGTACTGGCCGAAGCAGGCAGCGAACCGGAGGAAGTACTCCTTCTCGTCCGAGCGCACCACATACTGCTTCGCGGGAAAGCGGTCCAGGTACTTTCTCAGGTTCGGGTGGGCGAAGTCGTACATGATGGGGGTCTCGACTTCCATGGCCCCGTAGTTGAGCAATATCCCGGTGACGTGCTCCTCCAGGAGCCTCTTTATCATGGTCCCCTTCGGGTACCAGCGCAGGTTCCCGGGATCGGAGCCGGGTTCGTGGTCCACCAGCTCGTGCTCCTTCATCAGCTTTATGTGGGGCGGCTCCTTCGCTGCGGACCTTGTACCGGCGGTCTCGTAGTTGTAGAGGGTCCTCAGGCCGGGCTCCTTCGAGAAGTCGAACTCCTTGGCAGGGGTCAGGCGCCCCTCTGGATCGAGGATGTACCACTCGGACCTGAGCTTCTTCTCGGCCGCCACCGCCTTGGATACGCGTTCCTTCTCCTTCGCTTCCCCCACCGTTATCTGCCTGGAGAGCTCCGAGAGGGGGTGCCCCTTGCACCTCAGCTCGAAGGCCTTGTACCAGCCGAAGGGGGCCCTCTTGACCGCGTAGCCCTTCCCCCGCAGCCCCTCTTCCAGGCCACGGAAAACTCGCACCGCCACCTCGGGGTTGGAGAGGGAGGGCGATAGATGGGCATAGGGGTAGAGCATCACCTCCTTGGCCTTGACCTCCTTGAAGACGCTCTCGATCTCTTCGATCCCCTTTCCCACCGCCTCTTCAGGCGCCGCCTCGTCCGCCTTCTCCACGGCCACGAAGGCCACCAGGACCTCCTCGCCCCTCTGGCTCTTGAGCTCCTCCGGGATCTCCTCAGCCACCCGGGTCTTGCTCTTTGCCTTATACTCTATATAATCGGCGTGGATGAGGAGGACTTTCATTGCTGGAATAGAAAGGATTATAATATAAATAACTTCTGAAGGCGGTCATGGGCAGTATCACGCTGGAGACGGGGGCGGGGACCGAATTCATAGACATAACGGACAGGGTGGAGGAAGCTGTCAGGGAGGCCGGAGTCCAGGAGGGCCTGGCCCACATCTTCACCAGGCACACGACGGCGGCCGTCTTCGTCAACGAGAATGAGGCGGGGCTCCTGGAGGACTACGGGGAGCTGATGGAGCGCCTCGTCCCAAGGGGCGCCGGATATAAGCACGACAGGATCGATGACAACGCCCACGCCCACCTCAGGGCCGTCCTGCTGGGCCCCGGGAAGCTCGTCCCGGTATCAGGGTCCAGGCTCCAGCTGGGGCGGTGGCAGAGGGTCTTCTTCGCGGAGTTCGACGGCCCCAGGAGGAGGGAGTGCATGGTCCAGGTAATCTCTTTGTGAGCGGCTGAATAAAGGGAACCTTTATATTAATGTCGGGCCGATTATTATTGTGATAACTATGGAAGACCTAACCAGCCTCTCTATAAGCGGTATATATTCGCTCCTCATACTCAGCCTGACCTTCAGCTTTCTCCTGGCCATGAGGGTGAGGCAGCTCCAGAACAAGCTCGTCTCCTACGAGGGGAGCGTGGAGAAGAGGGTGGAAATCCTGAAGGAACGGGTAGAGCTCCTAGAGAAGTCGGTGAAGTGACGCGGTTGGGAGGGTGCAATGCCTGAAGACCTGTTCAACTTTGCCCTGACCGGGATATACTCTCTCCTCTTACTGAGCCTGTGCTTCAACTTCCTCCTCTCCATAAGGCTCCACTTGGTGGACCGCCGGGTGGAGGCCATAGACCGGCGCTCCAGGGAGGAGGCCGATAAGATGGACGAGCGGATGAGGAAGGTGAAGGATGAGCTCCTCCACAGAAAAGGTTACCTGATGTAGCGCGATGATCGGTAGCGCCCACGCCGTCCTATCCCTCCTGGCTGGGAGCCTCTCCCTTGCCCTGAGCTTATTGGTCCTTAGAATGGACTGGCGGGGGGAGATCAACAGGGTCTTCTCCCTATGGAGCGCCCTCATAGCCCTTGCGAGCTTCATAGAGGCGGCCCTCCAGTACGGCGCCCTTCCAGAAGCCTCCGACTTCCTGACGAGGCTCTTGGGCGTCTCGGTCATCTTCATCATAAGCCTCCTCGTCCACATAGCCTACATAGTGCCCGGGGGGCTGAAGCGGACCTACCTGAAGGCCCTGATCCACCTCCCGGGAGTGCCCCTGGCCATGTTGATCCTCTCGACGGACCTCCTCATCAGGGGCCCCTCCCCGGACCCCAGCCACCTCCTCCCGGCCTTCGGCCCTCTCATGCCCCTGGGGGTGGAGTACCTGGTGGCATACCCCTTCCTGGGCCTGGGCCTCCTCATCAAGGCCTACCTCCGGGGGCCGGGCGAGAGGAGGGCCCAACTGAAGCTCCTCCTGGGGGGTATGGCCTTCCTCGTATTAGGTAATCCTCTTATCTTGCTCCTCCACCTCGCCGGCATCGTCCCTCCAGCCTTCAACATAAATTCTCTGGCTATGAGCCTCCTCTTCGCCTACGCCATCTCCACCCACAGGGTCACCTTCAGGTTCGAGTCCCTGACCACGAGCTTCCGGAACATATTGGAGAGCCTCACCGATGGCATCGTGGTCATGGATCGGGAGGGGAGGATCGTCCATGCCAACCCGGCGGCCAGGGCTAATATGGCCCTACCCGAGGAGGGGATCGAAGGAAAGGACTTCCAGCGCGCCTTCGGGGGGATGGGATCCGTGCGCTGGAGAGGGTCCCTATCCTCGGTGGTGGATAAGGGCCAGGTGGTGGACTTCGAGGGGGTCCGGTACAGCGGCCCAGGGGCCAAGGAGGTCATCTGTAACATCAAGGTCCAGCCCCTCAGGGATATGGCGGGGCTCATCACAGGTGCCGTAGCCACCGCGGAGTATATAACCGAGAAGGTGCGGCTCGAAGAGGAGCTGGGGGAGTACGCCAAGCGCCTTGAAGAGAAGGTGGACGAGCGGACGGGGGAGCTCCGGAAGGCCTACGAGGAGCTGAAGGAGCTGGACAGGATGAAGGAGGAGTTCATCAACAATATCACCCACGAACTCAAGACCCCGGTGACCATAACCAAGGCCTCCCTGGAGCTGGCCATGGAGGAGCCAGCGGCCGAGGAGCGGTCCAGGTTCATCTCCACGGGCATGGAGGGCGTTGCGAGGTTGGAGCGTCTGCTGGACGACCTCCTCAATGTCTCCAAGATGGAGAAGGGGGCCTACCGCCTCCATCCCGCCCCCCTAGAGCTGGGCCACGCCATCGAGAGGGCTGTATACGACATAAGCCCCCTGGCGGAGTCGCAGGCCGTCCAACTGAGGGCCAATCCCATCCAGCGCCCCATAATGGTAATGGCCGATGAAGAAGCCCTCAGGCGGGTCCTCCTCAACCTCCTCCACAACGGGATTAAGTTTAATAAAGAGGGGGGCGAGGTGGTGGTAGAGGCCTCGGCGAACTCCGGCCTAGCTGAGGTGAGGGTGACGGACACAGGGATCGGGATACCGAAAGAGAGCTTGGGGAGGATCTTCGATAGGTTCTACCAGGTGGAAGGGGGCCTGGACAGGAGGTACCCCGGGACAGGCCTGGGCCTCGCCATAGCGAAGAAGCTCGTGGAGCTCCAGAGAGGCCAGATAAAGGTCGAGAGCGAGGTAGGGAGAGGCACCACATTCACCTTCACCATCCCCCTGGCGGGGGAGTAATGCCTACGAGGAAGTTCATAAGGGACCCCATCCACGGGGACATCTTCATCACCGAGAGAGAGTTCGAGGCCATAGACACCCCGGAGTTCCAGAGGCTCAGGAGGATAAAACAGCTGGGCATGACCTTCATGGTCTACCCCAGCGCCAACCACACGCGCTTCGAACACTCCCTGGGGGCCCTCCACCTTGCCGGGAGGATAGCCGATAGGTTGGGCCTGGAGGAGGGGGAGCGGCGGGACGTGAGGCTGGCGGCCCTCCTCCACGACATGGGCCACGGGCCGCTCTCCCACACCTCCGAGGAGCTCCTGGGGCGCTACCTGGGCCTCTCCCACGAGGAGGTGGCGGAGGGGATGCTGAACACCCCCCGCCTGGCAGGCATCCTGGAGGCTGCCGGGGCCGATCCCATGAGGGTCGGGAGGATCATCGCCGGCGGGGAGGGGTACCTGGGGAAGGTGGTGAACGGCGAGTTCGACGTGGACAGGATGGACTATCTGGTGAGGGACTCCCATCACACCGGGGTTGCCTATGGGATCATAGACCTGGACAGGATCATAAACACCCTGGAGGTCTCGGGCAGCACCCTGGCGGTGGGGGAGCGGGGGCTGAGGGCCGTGGAGGGTCTCCTGGTAGCGAGGTTTCTCATGACCCCAACGGTCTACCTCCACCACACGAGCAGGATAGCTGATGTCATGTTCCTGAGGGCCACCGAGAAGGCCATATGGGAAGGCCGCCTGGACTACAAAGCCCTCTGCGAGATGGACGACTACGATCTCCAGAACATCTTCAGGGCCGCGGACGGCTACGTAGGGGAGATAGGCGCCAGGTTCGACGAGAGGAGGCTCTTCAAGAAGGCCTTGGGCCTGGACTGGCCCTCCCTGGGCGAAGATCTGCGGGAAGATGTCATAGGCCTGAGGGAGGACGTGAAGCGGTGGCGGGCCATGGAGGACCGCATGGCCTCGGACGTGGGCCTGGAGCCAGGGTATGCCCTGCTGGACATACCGCCTCTCCCGGAGTACGAGGAGATGGAGGCCCTGATCCTCAGGGAAAGGGGCTCAGTGAGGATAGAAGAGGCTTCCCCTTTGGTGAAGATCCTGAGGGAGGCCCAGCTGAGCCAGTGGGGCCTGGGGGTCTATACCACCAAGGAGCGGGTGGGAGAGGTCTCGAAACTCCACCTGAACGATTACTTCTGAGAGGTGGAGTTCTTCGGTGGCGCCGTAGTGGCAGGAGGCTTCTTCTCTCCCGCATTCACAGCCACGAGCCCCATGGAGTCGGTCAGGAGGTTCTCCTCCACCTTCCCGGAATCCAGGGCCTCTACCGCCTTCTCAACCCCATCGGCGCTTCCTGAGAGGATGACGAGGACCGTCCTTCCCTGTTCCTCCACCAGGACGATGAAGGCCGTCTCCTTGGTCTCCATCACCCCTATCCCACCAACTTTTACCTTCCCCCCCATTATCGTCACATTCCTCAGGTCGAGGTAGGTGCTGGCCTGGACAGGATCTGAGTAGAGGCCCAGGAGGACCGTGTCCCTCGATCTATTCTCGGTATCCACCAGCCTCGCCTCTATATCCGCGTCCCTCATGACGGCCCTGAGCCTTATGCCGGCCTTCACCAGGGAGGCGTCAGGGGTTATTATCTCCACCTCCTTCTGGAAGTAGTAGGGAAAGTCTGGGAGGCGGTGCCTCCTCTCGGCAGTGGTGAGGAAGTCAGCTATATTGGATATGAGCCGGGGATTGTCGGCCACGGTGTCGTAGGGCTCTATCAGGAAGGTCAGGTCCCCCAGGGCGAGGACCCTGGAGTCCACGGTGAGGGCCATGGGCGAGAGGCCTCTCTTCCCCTCCAGGACTGAGGAGAAGGTGTTCTCGTCGGTGAAGGCGATACCCCCATCGGAGGTCACGGAGGAGGCGGTGTAGAGGGCGACCTTCCCCAGCCCGCGGGTTATGGCATTCTCCCGGAAGTCCCTGATGTATATGTTCCTGAAGTTGCCGTCATTCTCCTTCAGGTTGTAGAGGTAGTCGTCCTCGAAGACGACCCCCAGGGTGGTGGAGATCCCCCTCATATCCATCTCCCGGGTCGGGTCTGCCACCAGCACCACCCTACCCCCCTTCTCCACGAACTGCCTTATGAGGGCCATCTCCTCGGGCCCAAAGGGCTCCATCGGGGCTATGACGACGAGGGCGTCGGCGTACCTGAGCTTCTTGCCGAGCTCCTCCTTCTCCTCCAGGTACTCAAGCCCGTAGCCCCGGGCCGTGATCCGTGCCAGGAGGGAGCCCAGCTCCGTGGGCGTGTAGGCGTTCTCGTGGGCCATATCCAGGAGGACCGTGCCGCCCCGCACCTCGTAGCTGTCGGCGAAGGGCGTAGGGGAGGCCCGGGGTACCTCTATCCCAGTCACATCATGGGCAGCCGTTGGGGGTGCCGTGTATACCCCCCGATAGTAGAGGAGCCCCTGCCCCGCCAGCAGGAGGACGAAGAGGGCCAGGAAGAAGGGGAGCCGCCGCATATCACCTCTGCTCCAGATAGAGATAGTAGTTTATGGGGGCCGTGTTGGTGGGGGCGTGGAGCTGTTCCTCGCTCACGAAGAAGATCACCCCGAAGTCCGTCAGGTTGAGGGCCTTCTTGACATCCACCACGCCGTACCTGGCGATCCCGGCCAGGTCTGCGGCCTTCTCCACGGCGTCTGAGTTCGATCCCATGCCGTCTATGAGCCCGATCCTCAGGGCGTCGATGCCGTTATATACCTGGGCCGTGGCCAGCTCCTCCTTCGGGATCTTGAGCCTCTCCCCCCTCTGGGCCAGGACGGCCCCCTGGAAGCTCTCGGCCGCCGCCTGGGTCTGGTAGGTCCAGGACCGCCTGGAGGAGCCGATGGCTTTGAAGGGGCCCGTAGTCAGGGCGTTCTCATCCAGCTTCTGAGGGGAAGGCAGCGTGGTGACTACACCAACGGAGCCGACGATGCTGGTGGGTTTGGCATAGATGGAGTTGGATGCCACAGCTATGTAGTATGCACCGCTGGCGCCGATGGTGGTGATGGAGGCTATGACGGGCTTCTCCCTCCTGAGCCTCAGGACGTCCAGGTATATATCCTCGGAGGCCGATGCGAGGCCCCCAGGGCTGTCGATCTCCAGGACCACAGCCCTGATGGAGGGCTCCTGCCGGGCATACTCGAGCATCTGGGCTATCCGGTCCGCCTTGGCCGCATCCATTATGGAGCCCTCGATCTTTATCACCCCAACCTGGGGCTGGGGCACGAGGGCGTTGAAGGTTAAGTACGCCAGGACGGCGGCCAGGAGGGCCAGGAAGATGTAAGACCTGGCCAAGGCACCCAGGAGGTCCTTCAGAGTCGCGAGCCTCTCCAATTCAGCACCCAGGGTACATCTTACCGGGACTTATTTAAGGTTGTCGTTGGGCTTGTTGCGTCCTAGGCCACGTAGATTTGCTATGGGCAGGTTCGCCCAGGTACTATTACCTTCTTGCTCCGCCCCCACCGGCAATGACTTCTTCCTTGGTGCAGTTGTTCGATGCTAGGCACCTGTCGACATGCCTATCCGCCGTGCTCCAACACGCGTCAGAGCAACTTTGATCTATTTTTTTACAATCAGTACCTGGCGGCGTTCCGGGCGGGCACGTTGTGGATACGTACGGGCATGCGTTAATACATCCCTGCAAACTAAAGGTGTTCGCGCACGCCTGAAAGGCGGGAATGTTACAGGAGGGTTTAGGCGTTGGGGTTGGAGTAGTTGTTGGAGTGGGTGTTGACGTAGGAGGCGATGTTGTGGGTGGTTCTAACGGTGACGGTGGAGGTGAAGGTGACTTTGGTTCGGTTGTTGTTTGATTTATGCACTCAACGGGTGATTCGATTTTCTGGTAAATCCCGCTCTTTACTTTGGGGCCATATACGGAGACGTATTTAATACTTACCTCAAGGTTATAATCGGCGTAAATTGTGTGTTCGATAAAACCGCTTCCACCAGCAATACACCAAAACGTGGCATACACTGTTTCCCGAGGGGATGTCATCCTTGTATTCCACTCTGGAAGACCTCTGATTTTTTTCGGAACAACGGGCGCGTCCGCGATAAACAAAGATTCACCGGTAAACCCCGACGCGCCAGCATTAGTTGGATTAAGTACAACATCAATTGCTTTAAACCCGGTTCCTTCTTCGATTGCGTATGTCACCGGTACCGTAAATGATTCTCCGACTTTGTGCGAACCAAGAGATTCCGGCATTGATACCCTAAAACCCCCTAACCAACCAATTGCCACATAACTAAAGTGAGAAATAGCGCCATGTATAAAAACTTCCCCATTTTCGTTAATTTCAGTAACTATATTATCTAATGCTTCTATTTCACCGCTTCCGTCGACTTGAAGAAAAATTGGGATCGTACCATCCTTACTTGTTGGAATTTGTAAGGTAAAAGGGATTGGCCCAGAAAACTCAAGGCCATCGGGCTCCAGCCGAAAAGCATACGACAAATCGAGCCATCTAAGGTTTTCCGGCAATTCAGATACGGGGATTGGCTCTACGGCAATCTGATTCTTCGTGACGCCAGACGGAAGTGCGGAATCGGGAATATCCAGCGTTAATGTGCTCCCGTCAGAAATTGCCGCTGTTCCCGGCGATACCGCATCCGGCATGCGGTAAGAGTCGTATATGAACAACCTAAATGCCCCGACGAGAACGATGACAATTATCACACCAAGTAATATTTTATTCTGTTTGAAGATATCTATCATATATCTTCTTCCCCAAAATTTCTTTTGCCCTTCCTGGACATGATCCGAGCCGATCTGTTTCCAGGTTCTTTGGCGGTTTGGAATACTCGCGGTTGCATCCCAGGCCCCGTAGGTTCGCTGTGTACAACCTTTAAGCATGTATAAAGCAACAAATATAAATGCATCCCCGCCAAAGGGCCATCCATGAAGGTCGTGGTGGCGATAACTGGGGCCTCGGGGGTCGTCTACGGCCTCAGGCTTGTGGAGGTCCTCAAGGAGCTGGGGATAGAGACCCACTGCGTGGTCTCCAAGATCGCGAAGAGGTTGATAGAGCACGAGGTCGGGGGGTACGATCTCTCGGGGATGACGGTCTACCCAGAGGACGAGCTCGAGGCCCCGCCCTCCAGCGGCTCCGCCCTCTTCGACGCCATGGTCGTGATACCCTGCAGCATGAAGACCCTCGCCTCCATAGCCAACGGCATGGCCTCCAACCTCATCACCCGATCTGCGGACGTCATGATAAAGGAGGGGAGGCGTCTTGTCCTAGTCCCTAGGGAGACGCCTCTCAGCCCCATCCACCTGGAGAACATGCTCAGGCTCTCCAGGGCTGGTGTGACCATATTGCCCGCCATGCCCGCCTTCTACCAGAAGCCCAAGGGGCTGGGAGACATGGTGGACTTCATAGTGGGCAAGACCCTCGACTCCCTGGGGATAAAGAACGACCTCTACCAGCGGTGGGGGGAGCGGGTCTTGAAGGTAAGATGACGGACCTGAGGGCCTTCCTGGAAGGGGCCCTGGTGGTCGAGGAAGAGGTCTCCCAGGACTTCGAGGCCGCCAGGGTCCTCCAGGCCAACAGGGGGAGGACGGTCCTCTTCCGGCGCATCCGGGGGCGCACCATGCCCGTTGTCGGCAATATCTGCCCCACGAGGGAGCGGCTCTGCTCTGCCCTGGGGACCACCAGGGAGGGGTACCTGGGGCACGTGGCGGCCGCCCTGGAGGGCCCCGTTGAGCCTGTCATCACGGAAAGTGAGGGGCCATGCCAGGAGGTCACCCTGGGGAGCCTCGACGACCTGCCGATCCTCCGCCACTTCGAGGGGGACGGGGGGAGGTACATAACCTCCGGCATCGTCGTCGCCAGGGACGAGGAGCTCGGGCGAAATGCCTCTGTCCACCGGCTCATGGTCTCGGGCCAAAGGAAGCTGGGGATCAGGATGGTGGAGCGCCACCTCTACGAGTACTACAGGAGGGCCGAGGCTCGGAACGAGCCGCTGGAGGTGGCGGTGGCCATAGGCGTCCACCCGGCGGTCCTCTACGCCGCCTCCTACTCCGCGCCAATAGGCTACGACGAGTTCAGGCTGGCAGGCGGCCTCCTGGGGAGGCCGCTGGAGCTGGTCCGGTGCAAGACCGTCGGCCTGGAGGTCCCGGCCCAGGCGGAGGTGGTCATCGAGGGGCGGATACCGCCCGCCCGGCTGGAGGACGAGGGCCCCTTCGTGGACGTGACGGGCACATACGATATAATCCGCCCCCAGCCCTGCATAGAGGTGACCGGGATAACCACCCGCCGCAATGCAGTATACCAGGCCCTGCTGCCGTCCAGCCCGGAGCACAGGCTCCTGATGGGGATGCCCAGGGAGTGCGGGATCTACACCTCCGTGAGCAAGGTAGCCAAGGTTAAGAACGTCTGCCTCACCGAGGGGTCCTGTTCATGGCTCCACGGGGCCGTATCCATCGAGAAGGTGACGCCGGAGGACGGGAAGAGGGCCATCATGGCGGCCCTGGAAGGGCACAAGAGCATGAAGCACGTGGTCATAGTGGACAGCGACATAGACGTCTTCGACCCCCAGGCCCTGGAGTTCGCCGTTGCCACCCGCTTCCAAGCCGACAAGAACGCTATCATACTGCCAAACATGAAGGGCTCCTCCCTCGACCCGTCGGCGGGGAAGGGGGCCCTCAC
>JACQPM010000127.1 GCA_016207475.1 Methanobacteriota archaeon
ATCTTCACCAAGGCCATAAACGTCGGGAAGAGGGTGAGGACCGAGACGGAGATAAACAAGGGCGCCGTATCCATAGGCTCCGCGGCCGTGGAGCTGGCTGAAGGGCAGCTAAGTACCCTTAAGGGTAAAAATGCCCTTCTCATCGGGGCCGGGGACATGGGGATCCTCGTGGCCAAGTCCCTGGAGGGGAGGGAGCTGGAGGGGATCTTCGTGGCCAACAGGACCTACGAGAGGGGTCTGGCCCTGGCCGAGGAGCTCGGCGGCAGGGTCCTGAGGTTCGAGGAGATCCAAGAGGGCATGAGGGGTGCGGACCTGGTCATAACTGCCTCTAAGGCGCCCCATGCCCTGATAACGAGGGAGAGGGTCCAGGAGGCCCTCCAGGGGAGGACGAGGGGGGAGCTCGTCATCGTGGACGTGGGCATCCCCAGGAACGTGGAGGCGGAGGTTGGTTCCATCCCCGGCGTGAAGCTCTTCAACATAGACGGCCTGAGGGAGATCGCGGAGAGGAACAGGCGCCTCCGGGAGAGGGAGGCGGCCAAGGTGATGGCGATCATAGAGGAGGAGACGGCCCTCCTCCTCAAGCAGATATACCACATAGACGTGGAGGAGATCGTCAAGACGATCTTCGAGGATGCCGAAGAGGTCCGGAGGAAAGAGGTGGAGAGGGCCCTCAGGATGCTGGGCGAGGTCGGCGAGAAGGAGCGGGCCGTCATCGAAGACCTGAGCAAGGTCCTGGTGAAGAGGTCGGTGGCACCCATCGCCGGGAAGATAAGGAGGGCAGCCGAGAAGGGGGATAGTACCTCCATAAAGATGGTGGAGAGGCTCTTCCTGGAGGATAGGTAGATGTTCCCTGCGAAGAGGATGCGGAGGCTGAGGAAGAGCGAGAGGCTGAGGTCCCTGGTGAGGGAGGCGGAGGTGACCAAGGGGGATCTTATATACCCCATCTTCGTCCAGGAAGGGATAGGGAGGAGGGAGGCCATTGCTGCGATGCCGGGCCAGTACCGCCTTCCCCTGGGGGGGCTGAGGAAGGAGGCCCGGGAGCTGGTGGATCTCGGCATCCCTGGGGTGATCCTCTTCGGGATCCCGGCCCGGAAGGACGCAAAGGGGTCCCAGGCCTATGCCCCCAGGGGCATAGTCCAGAGGGCCGTGGCGGAGATGAAGGCGGAGGTAGGGGAGGACCTCCTGGTGATCACGGACGTCTGCCTCTGCGAGTACACCTCCCACGGCCACTGCGGCATCGTCAAGGGCGGGAAGGTATTGAACGATCCGACGCTGGAACTGCTGGCCAAGACGGCGGTGAGCCACGCCAAGGCTGGTGCCGATATGGTCGCCCCGAGCGATATGATGGACGGCAGGGTAGGGGCCATACGCTCGGCCCTGGATGAGGCAGGGTGCGAGGAGACCCTCATCATGTCCTATGCCGCCAAGTACGCCTCGGCCTTCTACGGCCCCTTCCGGGAGGCTGCGGGCTCGGTCCCTTCCTTCGGCGACAGGAAGGGCTACCAGATGGACCCGGGGAACAGCGACGAGGCGCTGCGGGAGGTGCTCCTTGACCTGGAGGAAGGGGCCGATATCGTCATGGTGAAGCCCGCGTTGGCTTACCTGGACGTCATATACAGGGTGAAGAACGAGTTCCTGGCACCCACGGCGGCCTACAACGTGAGCGGGGAGTATGCCATCGTCAAGGCAGCAGCAGAGAAGGGGTACGGTGATGAGAAGAGGATGGTGATGGAGGTCCTGACGGCCATAAAGCGGGCCGGGGCCGATATCATCCTCACGTACCACGCCAAGGACGCCGCTGGGTGGCTATGAATAGATCGGAAGCGCTCTACGAGGAGGCGAAGGGGCTCCTGGTGGGGGGCGTGAACTCGCCCGTCAGGGCCATGAAGCCCTACCCCTTCTTCGCGGCCAGGGGGGAAGGGTCCCGGCTATACGACGTGGACGGTAAGAGCTACATAGACTACTGCCTCGCCTACGGCCCTCTCATCCTGGGCCACGCCAACCCCAAGGTCCTGGCGAGGGTCCGGGAGCAGCTGGAGAGGGGCACCGTCTACGGGGCTCCCACGGAGCTGGAGGTGGGCCTCGCCCGCAAGGTGGTGGCAACGCTCCCCTCGGCCGAGATGGTCAGGTTCGTAAATACCGGTACCGAGGCCACCATGGGGGCCATAAGGCTCGCCAGGGGCTGCACCAAGAGGAAGAAGATCATAAAGTTCGAGGGGGCCTTCCACGGGGCCCACGACTACGTCCTGGTGAAGGCGGGCAGCGGGGCCACGACCCACGGGGAGCCCGACTCCGCCGGGGTGCCCGAAGAGACTGTGCGGAACACGGTCCTCCTCCCCTTCAACGACCCCGAGGCCCTCGAGGAGGCGGTGACGGAGGAGGTGGCCGCCGTGATCATGGAGCCGGTGATAGGGAACGCGGGGTGCATCCTCCCGAAGGAGGATTACCTGGAGCAAGTACGGGAGGTGACGGAGGAGAAGGGCACGATGCTCATCTTCGACGAGGTGATAACGGGCTACCGCCTGGGCCTCGGGGGGGCCCAGGGCTACTACGGCGTGAAGCCCGATATGACCACCCTGGGGAAGATCCTGGGCGGCGGGCTCCCCATAGGGGCCATAGCAGCCAGGAGGGAGGTGATGGAGCGCTTCTCGCCCCTGGGCCCTGTCTACCAGGCCGGTACCTTCAATGGCAATCCCCTCTCCATGGCCGCCGGGCTCGCCGCCATAGGGGAGCTGGAGGACGGGAGGGTCTATGAGAAGGCCAACGGTCTGGCCAGGACCCTGAGGGAGGGGCTCCAGGAGATGGCCCAGGACCTGGGGTTCAAGACCCGCACCTATGGGGTGGCCTCCATGTTCCAGATATACTTCGCCCAGGGGGAGGTCTCTGACTACCGCACCGCCCTGAGGGCTGACAGGGAGCTCTTCCTCAGGTTCCAGAAGGGGTTGCTGGCCAGGGGAGTATTCCTCCCGCCTTCCCAGTACGAGTGCAACTTCCTCTCCTCTGCCCACGGCCAGGGGGAGATAGACTCGACCCTGGAGGCGGCGGAAGAGGTCCTGCGGGGGCTCCGGCGATGATCCTCAGGATAGGGACGAGGGGCTCCAAGCTCGCCCTGGCCCAGACGAGGATGGTGGCCGGTATGCTCAGGGCGAGATTCCCGGAGCTGGAGTTCCAGGAGGTCATCATAAAGACGAAGGGGGACAAGATCCTGGACGCCCCCCTGGCCAAGATAGGGGACAAAGGGCTATTCGTCAAGGAGATAGACGAGGCCCTCATCAGTGGCGACGTGGATATGGCGGTCCACAGCCTCAAGGACGTTCCCACGGAGATTCCTCCGGAGCTGGATATAGTGGCCATCCCGGAGAGGGAGGACGTGAGGGACGCCCTCATATCCAGGGGGGGGCTCACCATCGACGAGCTGCCGAAGGGGGCCCTTATGGGTACGAGCAGCCTCCTGAGGAGGGCGCTCCTCAGCAACTACCGCCCCGACCTCCGATTCCGGGACCTGAGGGGTAATGTCGACACCCGGATAAGGAAGGTCCGGGCCGGCGAGTACGATGCCATCATCGTGGCGGTGGCCGGGCTGAAGAGGCTCGGCCTCCAGGGGCATATCACCCAGATTTTACCGGCCGAACCCTTCCTCCCAGCCGCGGGGCAGGGGGCCATGGCCGTGGTCGCCAGGAGGGACTTCCCAGGGAACAGGTATCTAAAGATACTGGACGACCCTAAGGCGAGGAACGCCACTGCGGCCGAGAGGGCCCTCCTCAGGCGGATGGGCGGGGGCTGCCAGGCCCCCCTCGGTGTCCTGACGTTCCTGAACGGTGAACTCATGCTCAAGGGCGTCCTCCTCTCCCCCGATGGGAAGAGGCGCATATACGCCGAAGGCGCCGGGAGGCCCGAGGAGGCGGAGGCCGTTGGCGAGAGGGTGGGGGATGCCCTCCTGGGGAAGGGGGGGCGTGCCATCCTGGAAGAGGTCTACGGCAAAGCTTTTATATAGAGAGGGAGATTCAACGGCATGGCACTCTGGCAGGGCGGCTCCAAGCGGAAGATCACCGGTGGCAGGATCAAGGCCCACCGGGGGAAGCGGAAGCATGAGATGGGGAGGGAGCAGGTGGAGACGGGGCTTGGAGAGAGGAAGGCCAAGAGGATCAGGGTGCGGGGCGGCAATTCCAAGGTAAGGCTCCTCACGGCCCAGAATGCCAACGTGATCAACCCCAAGACGAAGGAGACCAAGCTGGTAAAGATCCTGACGGTGGTGGAGAACAGCGCCAACCCCCACTTCGTGAGAAGGAACATCATTACAAAGGGGGCCGTAGTCGATACGGAGCTTGGGAAGGTCCGGGTCACCTCCCGCCCCGGGCAGGACGGGAATATAAACGCCGTCCTCGTCGAGTGAGATCTAGATAGCTTAAAGTAGTGGCAGTTGGTACCTCCAGGGCATGGACGGTCTTCTGGTCCTCTTCGAGGTCTCTGTCCTGCTCGTCTGCCTCCTCCTGTCCGCCTTCTTCTCCTGCGCCGAGACCGCGCTCATCTCGGTGAACAGGCTCCATATCCGGAAGCGGGAGGAGGATGGAGTAGGGAATGCCGCGATCGTGGCCCGGCTCCTGGAGCATCCGGACAGGCTCCTGGCCACCATCCTGGTGGGGAACAATATAGTCAATATAGGCGCCGCCTCCATAGCCACCCTCCTGGCCATAGACCTCTTCGGCCACAAGGGAGTCGGCATAGCCACCGGCATCGTCACCTTCCTGGTCCTGGTCTTCGGGGAGATCACCCCAAAGGCCGTGGCCTTCCAGAACGCCGAGAGGTTGTCGCTCCTCCTGGCTAGGCCCGTGGACTTTCTGGTAAGGATCTTAGAGCCTGTGGTGAGGCTCCTGACGAGGATAACCAACCTCCTCATAAGGCCCTTCGGCGGTGAGGTGAGAAAGATCAGCCCCTTCGTCACCCAGGAGGAGATAAAGATGATGATGGAGGTGGGGGAGAGGGAGGGGGTGATCGAGAGGGAGGAGAAGGAGATGATCGAGGGGGTATTGGACTTCCGGGGGACGTCGGTGAGGGAGGTGATGGTCCCCCGCCTCGATATGAGGTGCATCGATGTCCATGTACCCCTGGAGATCGCCCTGAAGATAGTCACCAAGACCAACCATTCCAGGACCCCTGTCTACGACACCACTATAGACAACATCGTAGGTATTCTATACACCAAGGACCTCCTCCGGTGTATGGAAGAAGGAGGTCGCAAGAAGATCAACGAGATAATGCGACCCGCCTATCACGTCCCTGATACGAAGCGCCTGGACGAGCTCTTCCAGGAGATGAGGAGGAAGAGGGTCCAGATAGCCATGGTGGTGGACGAGGATGGTGGTACCGTAGGTCTCGTCACCATGGAGGACCTCCTAGAGGAGATCGTGGGGGAGATCGCTGACGAATACGAGACCGGGGTGGGGGGGCGTAAGATCGAGGTTGGGGTGGGGCGAGCGTCTTGAGGGCCTAGGCC
>JACQPM010000129.1 GCA_016207475.1 Methanobacteriota archaeon
GCCCCCATCCCGGCGTAGGTGGAGACCGTATAATCCGTCCCCCAGGCAGCAGGGAGGGCGGCCAGGACGATGAAGACAAGGAGCGAACGGTGCACTATACAATCCCCCAATTATTCTTGACCACTGCGTATTTAACCTTTGTTCCAGAAAGATTTTTATCCCGTACGGCACAATAGGTTATTGGTGACGGCATGCGCAGGAGGGAGGGAAAGAGGGAGGAGAGGGAAGACCTCTACAACTTGGCGAAGCTGATGTTCGACCCCGCGGGTAAGGAGCCTTACTATCTGGGGTCCAGGGCCATAAGGAACCTGGAGGAGCTGAAGGCGAGCCTGGACCTCTTCACCCCGGAGATGGCCGAGTGGGTCGCCTCCTGGATCGAGTACTTGGGGGATAGAAGGACCGCCGAAGAGATCAGAAGGGCGAGGGGTGAGTTCAAGAGGATCGTCGAGAAGCGTTACGCTGTGCTGCGGAAGTACTACACCTTCTAGGGCGCCAGCAACTGCGCCACGGAGGCTATGTCCTTCCCCAGCGCCAGCAGGGTGCGGGTATCGAGCTTCTCCCCCCGCTTGGCCATGGCTATTACCCCCATCTCCCCGACAGTGGCGTAGAAGAGGTAGATCATCTCTTTACCGGCGATCTCGATCCACCGTAGCTCCTCCTTCCTGGAGAGGCTGGCCAGGAGGCTGGTGGCCTGGGCCGCTTCCTCCTCAGGGAACTCGCTCGTGGTCCCTATTAGGAGCCCCTCGGTGTTCACCATGGTCAGGCTCTCCAGGGAGTGTCTCTTGGCTACCATCGCCATGGCCGAATCCAGGGGCATCCCATGGAGCTCCAGGGGCTCTCGGATCTCCGCGGGGCCCTCCTCCGGGACCAGCGGTTCCACCGCCGCCTTCCTCGGCCCCTTCACCCTGACTGCCCCCTCCACCTGCCGCTCCACCGCCGCCTCGGGGGGCTGGATCTCCACGGTCCTGACCCGAGGCTCCGATAGCTTGATCACCAGACGGTCCCCCTTGGACTCTATCTGGACCCTCTCCGAGGGCAGCTCCAGTGCTAGGGGCCGTTCCTTCTCCTCCCTCTCCTCGAACTCTATCTCCCCTTCCTCCAGGAGCTCCGCAGCCACCTGGGTCTCGCCCTTCTTCAAACCCTTCTTCCGCCTCCTCTTGGCCACGGGGGTGATGGCGGCATAGAAGACGTAGAGGGCCAGCATGGAGGCTGCGACAAGGGCCAGGATGAGGAGGTTGAGGTCTACGCCCAGGGTCTCGGCCGTCTCTGTCAGGAACAGGAGGAGGTTCGAGAGGTTGGGGCCTATCTGGGCCAGGACCTCTACCGGCATGCTTAAGACTCCCTTACGCCACCTTATAAAGCTTCCTAAACCTTCCGCAGGACCAGATCCTGGGCTCGAGGACCGGTCTCGGATCCCGGCCAGACCTCCACCTCATCGCCCTCCCTCCACTTGACTATCCGAATCATCTCTTCGGGGAGGAGGATGAAGAATTGGCCCTGGGTCGTGCGTTGGACCTTCGTCTTGTTCATCTCGGGCAGTTTTATAAAGCGCCCGTAGATAAAGCTTGGCAGGATGCGCCTGGAGGAGTTCGATTACCCTTTGCCCAGGGAGCTCATAGCCCAGAGGCCCCTGGAAGACAGGACCGCCTCCCGGCTCCTGGTCCTGGGGGCGGGGATGGAGCACCGGTCCTTCAGGGATATCAAGGATTATCTGGCCCCTGGGGACCTCCTGGTGGTGAACGACACCAGGGTGGTACCGGCCAGGTTGCGGGGGCGGAAGGGGACCGGCGGGAGGGTGGAAGCGCTCCTGGTGAGGAAGGTTGACGGGCTCTGGGAGGCCCTCGTGAGGGGGAAGAATATAAGCCCTGGCACGGAGCTCTCCTTCGGCCCCTTCGGGGCAGCCGTCAGGGGGAAGGCGGGAGGGCGGTTCCTCCTGGAGTTCGACGAGGACCCGTTCCCTCGCCTGGGCGATGTAGGGGAGGTGCCCACGCCCCCTTACATAAAGGAGCGCCTCCTAGACGGGGAGCGGTACCAGACCGTATACGGGTCGAAGCCGGGCTCCATCGCCGCCCCTACGGCAGGCCTCCACTTCACCCCCTCCCTCGTGGGGGAGCTGGAGGCGATGGGGGTCGAGACGGCCCACGTCACCCTCCACATAGGCCCGGGGACCTTCACCCCCGTCCGGTGCCAGACGGTCGAAGACCACAGGATGGAGCCCGAGTACTTCGAGGTCCCTGAAGAGACGGCCGAGGCTATAGATGGACGGGAAGGGAGGCTCTTCGCCGTGGGGACCACGACCCTCAAGGCCCTGGAGAGCGCCTGCACCTCGGGCAGGGTGGTGGCGGCCTCGGGCTGGTCGGAACTCTTCATATATCCGCCCTACCGCTTCAAGGCCCCCGTGGAGGGCCTCCTGACGAACTTCCACCTGCCCAGGTCCACCCTCCTGATGTTAGTAGCCGCCTACGCCGGCCTGGAGAGGGTCCTGGGCGCCTACCGGGCGGCCGTTGGCCTGGGCTACCGCTTCTACAGCTTCGGGGACGCGATGCTCATCCTCAGGGGAAAGCTTTAAGACCGCACTCCAGCGATTTATTAAGGATGCGGAGGAGGTACAAGGCCCTAGCCCTCGTGGTCCTGGTTATATTGGCCCTCTGGCACTTCGAGCTGGGCCCCTTCGAGGCCGGGAGTAACCTGCCCATCGAGGAGAAGGTCCTCCTCTTCGTCGAGGCCTTCAACGGGAACAGCTATCTGGTGGAGAACGCCCACGCCTTCCGGGAGAACTACACCTACCGTCTGGATATCACGGAGGGGAAGGAGGTCGTCTACCGCAACCACTTCTTGGTGCAAGACGGCAGGCTGACCTTCGCCCAGGGCACGACCTACCAGAAGCTGGTGGCCGTGGACGCCAGGGATGTGGACGAGATCATAAGGCACGTGACGCGCGACGACCGGCTGAGGCTGGCTGTGGATGCGATGAGGTACGGCCTCTAGATGTTCAGGCTCATCCACAGGGACAAGAAGACCGGTGCCAGGGCTGGGCGGCTCTACACGAGGCACGGCATTGTGGATACGCCGGTCTTCATGCCCGTGGCCACGAAAGCGGGGGTCAAGACCCTCTCCTCGGAGGAGGTCCTGGAGACGAAGGCCCAGGCGATCATAGCCAACGCC
>JACQPM010000130.1 GCA_016207475.1 Methanobacteriota archaeon
GACGAGAGGAGGGAGATCGATTACATAAAGAGGAGGGTGAGCTACAACGACCTCTCCAGCGCTGCCAAGTCGGAGCTCCCCTACGTGGTGGAGGAGGTCGTGGCCAGGAGGGAGAAGAAGTTCCTGGAGTTCTTCAACCAGGTCCAGCCCTTGACCACCCGCCTCCACGGGTTGGAGCTCCTCCCCGGGATCGGGAAGAAACTTATGTGGGAGATCCTGGAGGAGCGGAAGAAGAAGCCCTTCGAGTCCTTCGCGGATATGGCCCAGAGGATCAAGGCCATCCCAGACCCCAAGAAGCCCATCGCCAGGAGGATCGTGGCAGAGCTCCAGACCGACGAGGCCAGGACCGGTAAGGCGAAGTACAAGCTCTTCACCATCCCGCTCTCCAAGAAGGCGTAGCTCTAAATGAGCCTCCTGGAAGAGACGAAAGGGGTCCTGCGGAGGTACGGTCTGAGGCCCCGGGGGAGGCTGGGCCAGAACTTCATCGTGGACGAGGGGGCCCTGGAGCGGCAGGTGGGTTATGCGGATCTGGGACCGAGGGACACGGTACTGGAGATAGGCCCCGGGATTGGAACTCTCACGGCCCTCCTCCTGGAGAAGGCCGGGAAGGTGTACGCCCTGGAGAAGGATAGGAGGATGGTCGGGGTTCTCAGAGAGCGATTCAAGGGCGTGGAGAACCTGGTCCTCGTGGCCGAGGACGCCCTGGAGGCCGAGCTCCCCCCCGTGACCAAGGTCGTCTCCAACATCCCGTATTCTATCTCCTCCCCCCTCACCTTCAAGCTCCTGAGGCACGGCTTCGAGAGGGCAGTCCTGACCTACCAGCTGGAGTTCGCGGCGCGGATGGTGGCCCTCCCCGGGGACAGGGACTACTCCCGCCTCTCCCTGGCTGTATATTACTACGCCCGTGCAAGGGTCCTGGAGGTCCTCCCGCCAAGGGCCTTCTACCCAAAGCCAAAGGTGGAGTCGGCGGTGGTGGAGCTCGTCCCCAAGCCCAGGCCCTTCCAGGTGGACGAGGGGTTCTTCTTCAAGGCGGCCACGGGGCTCTTCGTCCACAGGAGGAAGGTGGTGAGGAAGGCCCTCCTCCACTCCCTGGAGTTTATCCTGGGGCGTCCCCTGGCGAAGGAGGAGCGGAGAGGGATGATAGGGCGGATCGAGGGCCTGCCCAAGGACCTCCTGGAGAGGCGGGTCTACGAGCTCACCCCCGAGGAGGTGGCCGATATTGCCCGTGCGCTACAGGGGCTATGAGCTCGAGATAGCCCCAGGCGTTTACACGCCAAGGGAGGACTCCCTCCTCCTCGCAGACCAGCTGCAGGTCCCGAAGGGAGCGAGGGTCCTGGACCTGGGGACCGGGTGCGGGATCCAGGGGATAGTGGCTTCGGCTAGGGCAGGGAGAGTCTTGGCCGCGGACATAAACCCTGGGGCGGTGAGGTGCGCGGAGGAGAACGCCCGACTCAACGGGGTGGAGAATATGACGGTGGTCGAGGGGGACCTCTTCGATGGGATCGAAGGCAGGTTCGACCTCATCGCCTTCAACCCCCCTTACCTCCCCACCGAGCCCTGGGAGCCCAGGGATATGGCCAGCGGGGCCTGGGACGGGGGGATGGACGGGCGGGAGGTCGTGGACCGCTTCCTGGAGGATGTCGTGGATCATCTATCGGGGGATGGCTCCATCCTCCTCGTCCAGTCGAGCCTCAACGACCCCCCCAGGACCGTCAACAGCCTCCGAGAGCAGGCGCTGAAGGTCAGGATAGTGGCCGAGAGGGCCTTCTTCTTCGAGAGGCTCTATCTCCTGGAGGCCCGCCCCTAAGGTATGTTCTGGTAGAGGTACTTGACCAGGTCCGTGGAGGAGAGGACCCCTATGGGCTTCCTCTCGATGGGCTTGCCGGTGCCTATGATCAGGCGGTGGATCCTGTACTCCTTCATGATCTTCCCGGCTGCCTCCAAGGTGTCGGTGGGGTCCACGTCCACCGTGTACTTGGTCATGAGGTCCTGGGCCGTGAGGGCCTTGATCTCCTCCACGCTCAGGTTCCCGAGCCCCAGGATGTCGTAGGTAGTCACTATCCCCCTGCAGTTCCCGCCATCGTCCACTGCCACGACGCCGGCCACGTCATTCTCCACCATCGCCTTGAAGACCTCCCTGGCGGGGGCCTTCACGTTGACGGTCACCACCCCCCGGGTCATGACATCTTCAACCTTCTTCCCCTTCAACGGAAACTTCATGCCACACCTCCCATCTTAATATCTGTTAATAATGTAGATAAGCTTTTTCTGCTCGGTAAAATCTATAAGGCCCCCGGACTATTCTCTCCTATGGACATGCCACGGATAGTCCTGGGAGGCCTGAGCACCAGGGTCGGGAAGACCGTCATCTCCATAGGGCTGATGAGGGCCCTGCGTAGGCGGGGGCTCCTGGTCCAGCCTTACAAGGTGGGACCGGACTACATAGACCCCAGCTACCACTGCTTCGCCACCGGGCGCCCGTCCCGGAATCTAGACGGCTTCCTCATGGATAGGAAGGCGGTCCTGGAGGCCTTCCAGAGGACCGCCCGGGGGTCCGATATAGCGGTCGTTGAAGGGACCATGGGCTTCTACGACTCCCACGACGCCATCGAGGAGCGGGGGAGTACGGCGGAGGTGGCCAAGTTCCTTGACTCCCCTGTCGTCCTCATAGCCAACGTGGAGCGCCTCGCCAGGACCGCTGCCGCCATGGTCCTGGGCTACAAGCTCTTCGACAGGGGGGTGAGGATCGAGGGCGCCATCCTCAACAAGGTGGGCGGTGAGAGGCACGCCGGGAAGGTGCGGCTGGCCGTGGAGCGGTTGGCGGGGCTGGAGGTCCTGGGGGTCCTGCCCAGGTCCGAGGTGGTCTCGATACCCGAGAGGCACATGGGCCTGGTCCCGGCCTACGAGGAGGAGAGGCTGGAGGAGCTCTTCGAGGGCCTGGCCGACTTCGCCGAGGAGCACATAGATATAGATAGGGTCTTGGAGATCGCTCGGCTGGCACCGCCGATGGAAGAGGTGGAGGAGAGCCCCCTCTACCACCCGGATGAATTGTACAAAGTACGCCTCGGGATAGTGCGGGACAGGGTCTTCTCCTTCTACTACCAGGACCTCCTGGACGCCTTCGAGGCCCACGGAACAAAACTCCGCTATATAGACTCCCTCAAGGATGGGAAGCTCCCGGACATAGACGCCCTCTACATAGGCGGGGGTTTCCCGGAGGTCTTCGCCCAGGGGCTGGAGGGGAACGAAGGCCTGCGGAAAGAGGTGCGGGAGTTCTGCGCCTCGGGTCGGCCCGTCTACGCCGAGTGCGGGGGGCTCATGTACCTGGGGAAGGGCCTCGTGGTGGAGGGGCGGAAGCACGCCATGGCAGGCTTCCTCCCCCTCAGGACCGTCATGTCCAGGGCCTACCACCTGGGCTATACCATTGGGGAAGTTATCAAAGACAACCCCATGAGCAGGTCTGGGGACAGGCTCCTGGGGCACCGGTTCCACTACTCCACCGTCGAGCCCCTGGGCAGGCTGGAGTACGCCTACAGGATCACGCGGGGGGAAGGGGTGATCGGGGAGATGGACGGCATACTGAAGGAACGGACCCTGGCCACCTACCTCCACCTCCACCCCGCATCATACCCGCCCATGGTCCCGCGCTTCCTGGCAGAGGCGGAATAGGGTGGAAGTGTGTATTCTACGACATCAACTATGGGAACCAGGCGTCCGTACCTTTAAATACCCGAAGGTCCTATGGTTAGTTGCCCAGAAGGGCATAAAAGAAAAAGGAGAAAGAAGATAAGAATGGAAGAAGATAGCGGATTTAGGCGGGGCGGCTTCGGCGGGCCCAGAGAGATGCATAAGGCAACATGTGCGGACTGCGGGCAAGAGACCGAGGTCCCGTTCAAGCCGACAGAGGGGCGGCCAGTATACTGCAGGACATGCTTCCAGAAACATAAGCCCAAGAGATTCTAAACTCGTCTCGTACAGGCTTCTGGCAGTTCAAATTCTCTCTTTTTTATTCATCTTTTTTTTAACTTCTATAATCTGGCACAAGTGGCTCTGGCACGTGATGGACGCCAAGACGCCATATAGGAAAGTTTTTATACCCAGAGGTCTTTCGATTGAACAGCCATTATGCGCCCTGTCAGGATGAAGAAAGTCAGCGCCGTGGTCCTGGGCGATAAGAAGGACGACCTCATGAGGGACCTCAAGGAGAGGGGCCTCATCCAGTTCCTGGACGTGAACAACAGCCCCAGCTTCAAGGACTTCGAGGTCCCTCCCGCAGCCACCTCCTGGATCCATATAAAGGCCGCCGAGTACCTCTCCCGTGTCGATGCCGTTCTGGATGCCTTCAAAGGGGTGGAACCGGAAACCGGTTCTTCCATGATCGGGGAGATGATGGAGAGGGAGGAGGAGCGGATCCCGGTGACCGAGGCTCCGGCCGAGGAGTTCTTCGGCGGGCTGGAGGCGAGGGTGAAGGTCCTGGAGGAGAGGGTGGGCGGAATATCCTCGAGGCTCGAGAGGCTGAAGAAGGAGATGGAAGACTTCCAGAACTCCCGGGAGGCGGTGGCCATCCTCAAGAGGCTCGGGGTGGGGCCCGGGGACCTGACGGGCTACACCCATCTGAAGGCCCTGGTGGGTGTCCTGCCCACCAGCGAGGTGAAGGGCCTCCGGGAGGAGCTGGAGAGGCTCAAGATAGAGTACCTGGCCCATGCCGAGGGGCTGGACAAGAAGGACTCGGTGATGCTCATCCTATCCTTCAAGGAGAAGGAGGGGGAGGTGATAAGGGCCCTCAGGATCCACCGCCTTGAGGAGCTCCAGTTCTCTACGACCCTCCAGGACCTGGGGCTCGAGGAGGCTGTGGCCAGGCTGGACGACGGCATAGCCTCCCTGGCGAAGGAGGAGGAGGTTCTCCTGGGCGAGCTCAAGGCCGTGGCCCAGGGCGAGAAGGCAGGGCTCCTCCAGCTGAGGGAGCTCCTCCAGGTCGAGAAGTTCATGGACGAGACGAACGTCCTCTTCGGGAAGACGCGGAAGACCTTCGTCCTCTGCGGCTGGGTCCCCCAGGAGCGCGTGGAGGAGGCCGTCGGGGCGATCCAGGAGAAGACCGAGGGCCTCTGCGTGACCTCCGTGGAGGAGCCCGAGGAGGAGGACGAGCCACCCACCCTCCTCTCAAACCCGTCCCGGGCGAGGCCCCTGGAGCTCCTCACCGAGACCTACGGACCGCCCTCTTACCACGAGATCGACCCCACGTCCATCATGGCCGTCACCTTCCCCCTCATCTTCGGCCTCATGTTCGGGGACGTGGGGCAGGGCATCGTCATGATGGGCCTGGGCTACTTCCTGGGCTTCCGGCTCAAGCTCAAGGGGGCCGCCAAGAGCCTGGGGAGGACCATCCTCCTCTGCGGCTTCTTCGCCACCATCGCCGGGTTCCTCTACGGCTCCGTCTTTGGCCTTGAGGGCCATTACATGAAGGAGTTCCTGGGCTTCGAGCTCCACCCCCTCTGGCTCAACCCCATGGCCACCGTCACCGACGCCATAAGGTACGCCCTCTTCATAGGCATCGCCTTCCTCGTCCTGGGATGCCTCATCAATATGATAAACGAGATCTCCCACCACAAGGCCCTGGACGCCGTGGTGAGCCCCTACGGTCTCGCCGGGATCTGGCTCCTGGTGGGGGGGACCCTCTTCGTCTCGACCTTCGGCCTCGGGGACATCATCGGGGCCATCGGTGGGAACAGGGAGCTCTTCATCCTGGCCATCATCGCCCCCCTCGGGGTGATGACGGTGGGGGAGTGGCACGTGACCAAGATCTCCCTGGGCATGGCTGCCTTTGAGGCTTTCGAGAACGGCACCAGGTACCTGGTCAACAGCATCTCCCACGCCAGGATCATGATCCTGGCCATAGTCCACGGAGCTTTAAGCTCCATCATGGTGACGGGGATGCTCCTCATGCCCGAGTCCACCCTGGGCTCGGTAGGTAAGGCGGTCGTCTTCGTGGGCGGTAATATAGCCATATTAGTGATGGAGATGTTCGTCTCCTTCATCCAGACCATGAGGCTCCACTACTACGAGTGGTTCTCCAAGTTCTACAAAGGGGACGGGACCCCTTTCACCCCTTTCAGGGTCATCCGGAGGTACACATACCTAAAAACAAAGTGAGGTGAGGAAATGAAGAGATCGATGATGGTATTGGGTCTGGTTTTGTTCTCTCTGCTGGTGGCGGTAGGTACCGTCAGCGCA
>JACQPM010000132.1 GCA_016207475.1 Methanobacteriota archaeon
CACCCTCGGTACCCTGGAGACCGCATGCCCTGGGCCCCAGCTGTAGGCCGAGGTCCTCTTACCGGCCATCCAGTCTACGCCGTGGGGCTGGTACCGCGCCGCCTGGGCTACCAATACGGCCCGCTTTATCAGGTCAGGCCTCACATCGGCCTCGAAGATCGCCGGGAGCTCGACCTCGCCCGCTGCCTTGCCCTTGAGGGAGTAGATCTTGGCCTTCATCCTAGACACCCTGCTTGGACTCGAGGCTTATATAAGTGAGCCTGGGCTTCCCCTCGGACTTCTTGGTTGGCGGCCTTGTGGCCGGCCTGAGCCTCACGAGCCTCGACCTGGGCCCAGGGATGGACCCCTTGAGGACGATGTAGTCCCCCCTCACGAGGCCGTAGCTCAGGAAGCCCCCAGCCGGTGTGACCTCTGCACCGTTCGTGCCTATCTTCAGGACCCTCTTGTTCATCTCGGTCCTCTGATGGTACCCCATCTGACCGGAGGTCGGGACCGTCCACATCATGGCCGAGGGATGCCAGGGACCTAAGGTCCCTACGGTCCTCCGCCCCTTCCTTGTCTTCCGCGGGAGGTGCTTGGTGCCCCACCGCTTGAGGGCCCCCTGGAAGCCCTTCCCCTTCGTTATGCTTATGGCATCGAGGAACTCCCCCTCCTCTATGACATCCGAGATTTTAACCTCTTTCCCCAGGAGGCCCCTGGCGTACTCGAACCCCTTATCCAAGGGGCCGCCCACGAGGTACTCCATCACCTCAGGCGCCTTCCTGTTCAGGGCGCTCAGCCTGGGCTGCGTGTGGACGATGGCCCTCAGTTCCGCCCCCTTGTCCAGTTTGGCCTGGAGGTCCTCCACCCTGGCCTCGAACTTTTCAGGTACCGGGAATGCCCTGACCAGATCCTTGGAGAAGTCGTTGGCCCAGACCTCCGAGATGGGCTTGAGGCCGTGGGTGTCGGCACCGTAGAGCCTCAGGCCACAGACCTTCAGGGGCGGGGCATCGAGGATGGTGGCGACGGTGCTTATCTCCTCGCCGTGGGTGGGGCTCTTTGGGAAGTCGTCCACCATCACCACATGGGTCATCCCGGCCTTGTATCCACTGAAGCCCTGGATCCTGACCTTCTCCTCCTTCACCCAGCTCTTTATCCTGGGTATGGGGGAAGAGGCCCTCTTCCTGGGGGAGTACCCCACGGAACCCCGCCTCGGGTGGTGCGCACGCCTGCCCATCGTTCACCTCATATCCATGTCTTCTGCTACCTATACCTTCACGGAGAAGGACATTGGAACGCCCTTGCTTGTCTATCGCTCCTAGAACAAGCCTCTGTCTCCGTCTACTTCGGTCTCGCTCTTGGGACTTACACTCAAAAAGTATTCATAGTATATAAGAGTTGCGGATAGCTTATATGGTCACCCCTCTCCTCCCCGCACGAGCGACGTAAAGACGCCTACCGCGCATATGAGCGCCGCGACCTATGCTCTGTCTTTCACATGCTAACTTAATATAAAGGCAACCAGATAAAATGTCGGAGCCCCTGTAGGCTAGCGGATAGACTGGGACCCTGCGGAGGTCTTGGCCCGGGTTCGAATCCCGGCAGGGGCACTTATGCCCTTTTCTCCGGTATCCTCGCCAGCTCGTACTCCCGCTCCCTCCCCAGGGGCTTGGTGGCGTCCAGGCCCACCTTGGTCGTGAGGGCCCCCTTCCCCGCCGACGGGTCGAGGGAGGAGCCCTTCATGTTTGGCAGGATTATGGCGTTCTTGTCGGCCTGGAAGCGGGTGGCGACGGCGAACTCCAGGGCCTGGGGGTCGAAGACGTCTATGTCGCTGTCCACCACGATCACGTGCTTCATGCTCTTGTGACCGTCCAGGGCCGCCATGATGGCCCTCTTCCCGTCCTCCGGCGTCGCCTTCTCGATGGATACGGCCCCATGGAGCCATGAGCAGGACCCCTCGGTGAGGCAGACGTTCCTCACCTTCGCGACCTTGCTCACCGAGGTGTAGATCCCGCACTCCCTGGGCATCCCCATGAGGAGCCTGTGCTCCGGGCTGGACGGCAGGAGGGCCTGGTATACGGCATTGCGGCGGGAGGTGATCCGGGTCACCTCTATGTAGGGCTGGGGGCGGATTATATCGTATGTGCCCGTCACGTCCACGAAGGGGCCCTCGTCCTCCAGCCGGCCCGGCGGTATCCGCCCCTCGATGATTATCTCCGCCTGGGCCGGGACCTCCAGGTCGACGGTCTTGCACCTGACCAGCTCCAGCGGCCTCTTGAGGAGGCCGCCTGTCAGCCTGAACTCGTCGTAGCCCGTAGGGGCGGAGTAGGAGGCGGCGTAGAGGACCGCCGGGTGGACGCCTATCACTACTGCCACCTCCAGCGCTGAGTCCTTCGCTTCGGCCCTCCCGTAGTACTCGTAGAGGTGGCGCTCTACCATCCTGATCCCCAGTTTCTTCTCGCCTGAGACCATGAGCCGGTGGACCGAGGCGTTCCGCCCGAGCTCCTCGTCCCTGGCGACTACGATGCCGGAGGTTATGTACCTCCCGCCGTCCCCCTCGAAGTGGCGGAGGATCGGCAGGTCGTCGAGGCCCCCCAGGGCGACCTCCTGGCAGGACCCCTCCTCCCTGACGGCCGGCTCTACCGGCCGCTCCAGGACCGCCGCCACGTGCCCCAGGTACCCCTCCCTGGTGGTCCCCAGGGCCGAGCAGAGCCGCTCCCTCGTGGGGCATACG
>JACQPM010000136.1 GCA_016207475.1 Methanobacteriota archaeon
AAAAAAAGAAAGATTTTTATATTAGTCTGCCCGGATATGGTAGGCATGGCTAAGAGCGACTACCTCCTGATGGTCTTCGTGAGCCTGCCCCTGATCCTCATGGGCCTTTTCTTCATCGGGGTGGGCGTCCAGACCTTCTTCCAGTGGCTCGGCGTGAACATCCTCAAGACCTTCGGGAGCATCCTGGTAGCCCTCCTCGGGCTTGTCATCTTGCGGTTCGTGTACCCCCTCCTGGGCGGTGAGAGGGCTTACTAGGCTTTTATAACGTTAGGCCTTCCCGCCCTTTTGAGGTAGAGCATGCGCGAGAAGGTCAGAAAGATCATCGAGAAGATCAGGCCTGGGCTGCAGGCCGACGGCGGGGATATAGAGCTGGTGGATGTGGACGAGGCCCAGGGGCTCGTGAAGCTGAAGCTCAAGGGTGCCTGCGTCTCCTGCCCCATGTCCCAGATGACCTCCTACTTTGTGGTGGAGAGGCTCCTCAAGAAGGAGGCTCCTGAGGTCAAGGCCGTGGAGATGGTCTAGCGCGGGAAGATGATAGGCATAACGGCTCTGGTACCACCGGAGGTCCTCTACGCCTCCGGGAAGAGGCCCCTGGACCTGAACAACTTGGTCCCGGAATCTAAGATCAATCCCCGGGAGAAGCTCTGTGCCTGGACCGCCATATGGAGGGAGCTGGTCATCCATGGTGGGCTGGACCTGGAGGGGCTCGTGGTGGTGGCGGGCGGGGACTGCCACAACGCCATCGTGGACGGGGAGAAGGTGGAGCTCTCGGGTCTACCGACATGCTACTTCCTCTACCCCTTCGACGGCTCCCCCCAGCTCCTGGAGGCCCAGCTGGAGGACCTGGTGGAGTTCCTGGGAGGTATCAAGGAGCGGAGCAGATTCGAGATTGTAAGGGCTCTTAAGAAAAGAGCTTTAGCTCTGGACAAGCGGAGGGTCAGAGGGGAGGTGGCCGCCAGCGATGGCTTCCTCCTCCAGGTCTCGACGAGCGACATGCTGGGGTCCCTCGAGGCCTATGAGGAGAGACTGGGGAGGATGGAGGCTTCGGACGAGACGGTGGAGTTCAAGCACCGCATAGCCCTCCTGGGGGTGCCGCCCATCTACCCTGACCTCCATGCCTTCCTCCAGTCCCTCGGGCTCCATGTGGTCTACGATGAGATGCCCTACGAGTTCATCAGGCTCACCGGCTCCAGTCTGAGCGGGATATCCAGAAGTTACGCCGGCTACACCTTCGCCGGGAAGATCCAGCGCAGGCTGGGCTTTATAGAGAAGGAGCTCAAGAGGCGCCGGGTGGACGCCGTGATCCACTTCCAGCAGTTCGCCTGCCACCACAGGCTCGAGGACCCCATCATGCGGGAGCGGTTGAATAGAGGCCTCGGCTACCCATACCTGGGTATAGAGGGGGATATGCCATCAAAATTGCCGGAGCAGGTGAAGCTGAGGCTGGAGGCCTTTGCCGAGAGGCTGGGTGATTGAATGGAGATCATGGGCTTAGATGTGGGGTCCAGGGCGGCGAAGAGCGCCCTCCTCGTAGGCCGCAAGTGGAGCTGGGGCGTCGCCGACATCATGGCCTGGAGGGACCTCCTGAGCTCCGGGGCCGAGGTCGTTGCCACGGGCTACTTCCGGAAGAAGGTCCCCCACACTCTGGTGGTCACTGAGATAACTGCCGCCATCCACGGGGTGAGGCACTTTATAAGGGGCGACGTGGATGCCATCGTGGATATCGGAGCCCAGGACACGAAGGTCATCGACCTGGCCACGGGGGAGTTCATGATGAACGACAAGTGCTCTGCCGGTACCGGGGCCTTCCTGGAGTTCCTGGCAGGCTACTTCGGCCTGGGGATGGAGGAGCTCCAGGAGTACCACTTCCGGGCCGGGAGGACGGCAGAGATAAACAACACCTGCGCCGTCTTCGCCCAGTCGGAGGTGGTCTCGCGGCTGGTGGAAGGGTACACGCGAGAGGAGGTAATAAAAGGGATACACCACGCCTTCGCCCGGCGGATAGGGCAGCTCATCCCCCAGGATGCGGATAGGGTGGCCTTCATAGGAGGGGTGGTGAAGAATAGGGGCGTCATAGACGCCTTCGAGAAGGAGCTTGGCATCAGGGCCCTGGTCCCCAGGGAACCCCAGGTGGTCAATGCCGTGGGCGCCTTGGAGTACTACATGGCCCGTCGTGGCGGGCCTCCATAGCAACCTAAGTCTTGAGGGCCAGAGTCGTGGTGAGCACCTCGATGGGCCTCACCGTCGCTGGCACCGGCTTCATGGATACCGCCAGGAAGGCCAGCGCCACCAATGCCACGAAGGCCAGGAAGACAAGGTCTATGGCGTCCAGGCATGCCCGCCTATCCCCGTACACGAAACACCTCTCCATCTGCTGCTCCCCTAACAATACCTGGAAGCTTAGCGATGGAAAGGTATTTATTTCAAGCCCCGGAGTCTCCCATGGGGGCCATAGGGTAGCCTGGTCCATCCTTCGAGCTTTGGGACAGCCCGGAAGGGTGCGGAAGAGCTTGAGACCCCGGTTCAAATCCGGGTGGCCCCATTTGTCAGCACTTCGCAGCCAAGCCCTTCACGGTGGATGGCTCGAATGGCTGCTCGTGCCGACACGCCTCCCAGCACGGTCTAGTGCCCGAGAGAGATAATTTTAAGTGTTTACACGTGAAGCAGATTAAATGAAAATGGGCTTTAGAAGGAAAACTGCTTGCGAATCATTTGGGAAATTTTTAAAGGGCGATAGAGGCCAGGGGTTGGTTGATGTTTTAGTTCTGGTGGGGGGTGCCATCCTAGTAGGGGTGGTAGTCTTCACTCTATATGGGAGCATGGTCAAAACGACGGCCAAGGGTCTGAACGCTAGCGTAGCGGAGGTGACGAGTGCCATCGACAACGCCGCCTCGCTCACCGACAGTGTGACTTTATGCCATATACCGCCTGGCAATCCCGGTAACGCTCGCACAACGACGGTGGAGCAGAGCGAGGTTTCCGCCCATTTGGGGCACGGGGACTATCTTGGTCCCTGTACGTAGGCAGCTCAGCGCTTCGCAGGACCCCCACAGGTCGTCCTGCTTGCGCCGAGACCCTTCTGAACCGCTCCTCAGGCTTCGGCTCATGCTCGCCTTCGTCGCGGCTCGACCCCTTCTCCCGATAGGTATTTAAACAGGCGCCATCCCATCCTATCCTACACACCAGGAGGCATCGTATTGGCTGGTAAACATTCATCCAGGAAATGGAAGAAGGCTGGCAAGTGCCGGTGGAAGACCAGGAAGAAGAAGCTGAAGGAGAGGAGGAGGAAGGCCAAGATCAGGACCAGGTAGCCCTCACTCACGGTTGCGGGGGTGCCCGAGATTGGCCAAAGGGGACAGGCTTAGGATGCCCGGGCGAGAACCCGGGCAGGGGAGACCTGTTAGCTCAGTGCTTGCGAGGGTTCGAATCCCTTCCCCCGCACTTGCCCATATCCCCTGATGGAACGACAATTATAAATGGAATAGTGACGGAGGTTAGATGGGTGGTTTGTTGAGGCATTATATAATAGTAGCCCTGATGGCCTTTGCCCTCCTCGTACCCGCGGCCCATGCCTACTACAAGAACTCCCTCGCATCGGATACGGCTGGGGTGCTCTATAGCGCAGAGGCCCGCTACCACGCCCCCCTCATCTTCATCCCAGGGATAATGGGCTCCGTCCTGGTGGACCAGACGGGGGATGAGCTGTGGCCAGGAGGGCTCCAGGAGGGCCGTTCCTGGCTTGAGCTCCAGGAGGACGGTAAGACCCCCGTGGTGGAGGGGGCGACGATCTCTTCGAGGAGATCAACCACGACAAACGGGACGAGGGGCGTCTTACATCGATAAACAAGACGGCAGAGCGCGAGCTGAAAAAACTGAGGGACAAGGAGCGGATGGAGGAGGAGGCGAAGGCCTACGCTGAGAAGGTCAAGGGGATGGAAGGGCTGCAGAAAGCCGGGAGGGAGATCGACGAGAGCTTCCTCAACCGCCTGAGGGGGGACCTGGAAGGGCGGGCAAGGTCCATCGTCTTCGGTGAGTTGGGCGAGGGCAAGACCTACCGCATCAATATAATAGTCCCGGGGGCTGGCCAGTACGACGAGAAGAATCCCGATTTCAAGGCCTTCGTGGTAGTCCATGAGGGGAGGCTGGTGGACTCCGGCATCGGGACGGTGAGGCCGGAGGATGCTAAGGTGACGGTGAGAGACATGGATACCTTTGCGAAGGTCGCCATCGGACCAGGATATGCCTATTTGGGTGAGCGGGGAATCTCCCTGGGCGAGGCCTACAGGGAGGGATTGATAGAGGTGGACAGCGGAATCGTGAAGAACGCCCTCTTCAAGGCAGCTGAGCTGGTCAGGAAGTATCTGGAGAAGTGAGATGAAACGCCTAGCCATCGTCCTGGTCGCCCTTCTCCTCCTTCCCTCCGTCTCGGCCTACCAGCAGTCCCACCTGGTCTTCGACCTGGAAAAGTCCTGGAATGTGGTGGAGCAGAGACACGCCGCCCAGACCTTCGAGAAGCAGGGGATGCTCCTGGAGGTCCGCTCCTTCACCAGCAGGGTCCAGCTGCTCTCGCCAGGGGACTTTGCCGCCGCCCGTGGTGGAGAGGTAGTGAGCGAGGCCGAATACGGGAAGCTTAAAGTCAAGGAAGCGGTCGTGACCGATGCGGAGCTTGTCTACATCCTCTCCCAGCTCTCCCAGGGGGACGAAGTCTACACCCTCGCCCTGGTGGCCCCCAAAGGGCTGAGCGGGCAGGCCAGGCTGGAGATGCAGAAGCTTTACCAATCCCTCCAGATATCCGAGGCCCAGCGGTTCGCCGACGCCCCTTACGAAGTACCGCTGGAGTACCCAGGCGATGTTACTCTCCCCATCCGGGATCGGATACCCCTGGGGAAGCTCGTCCTGGCAGGGGTCGTAATTCTGATAATGGCGGTAATCTTGAAGAGAAGGCGTGGGAAAAAGGGTTAATCGACATCGTTGGCGCAAATTATACTATTCCGAATCGTTATACGCGTATCTGGGCCCTTAACATTCCTGTATATGCCACGGTTTCGTGGACAAAATATATCACCCCTAAAAGAGGTGTATGAGAGCAACATGAAACCGAGGGGACTGAAGAGGGAGAGAGATAGGAAGGACGAGAAGCAAGATAATCCGGCAAGAGGGAAGATCGTCACCTTCCTCGCCATTGGGCTGCTCATGATCGGAGGGGCGGGTGCATACAGCATGATGAAGGGCGGCTCTGAAGCCCCTGAGGATGGGAAAGAGCTCAACCTCCCGAGCTATGCGTACACGAGCGCCGAGAGCCTGAGGGGCTATCGCATAGCCCTCCAGATCCCGGATATCATGGAAAAGATCCCCTGCTACTGCGGGTGCGGGGAGATGGAGCACCTGAGCGTGAAGCACAAGAACCTGAGGGACTGTTTCATCTTCGACGACGGGACCTTCGACGACCACGCCTCCTACTGCGACGTCTGCCTCTACATAGCCCTGGACGTGGACAAGTGGCAGGGGCTCCCAGTGAAGGAGATAAGGGCCAAGGTGGATGCCAAGTACGGGGACGGTCGCTTCGGGCCAGCCACCAAGACGCCGCCCATCGTATAGATGAGATGCCGTCGCGTCTTCAGTGCCCTGGTGGTAGTCCTCCTGGCCCTCTTCGCCTACGAGAGCTACATCTACAGCGCGGGGCCGGTATACGCCCATACGAGAATGATGCAGGAGATGATGGGCCTCCCGACACCTTTCCTGGGGCTCAGCCTGCGGTCCTGGACTCTCTTGGTCCTCTTGTCGATCTTTGCCTTCTCCCTCTCCACGGGCAAGAGGGAGGAGTCCTTAGAAATCCTGGCGGCCAGGTATGCCAGGGGCGAGATCTCAAGGGAGGAGTACCTCCAGGGGCTGAGGGACCTGAAGGAGGGGCGGTGATGCTATGTACCTTCCACTCGCGATGAAGAGTTTAAACCATTATAACTGATATTTTGCCCATTGGAGCCCATAAACGTCCTTTTATACAAAGGGTTGTCTGGGCAATTTTTATCCCCTCTTGAGCCCATTGGGGGGTGAGGTGATCAGATGGAGAAGAAGTTCGTCCTGCTGGGTGTCGCCCTGGCCTTGGTATTGGCTGGCAGCGTCTATGCGATGGGACCGCAGGGGCCGATCTGGAGTACCGGAGCAGACTCCGACTACATGGCTGGTATGGGCAGCGAGGATATGGCGGCCCATATGAAGGACCCCGCTATGCAGAAGCATATGGGGGAGATGGGCCTGACCGAGGAGCAGGTGGAGGAGATGGTCGAGGGCTGCACCAGCATGATGGAGGGGATGATGGGGAGCACGAAGAAGGCTGCCTATGGGATGATGGGCAGCGGGATGATGTAGGCGAGAGATGAGACCGGCCCTGTTCCTAGTCCTCTTGGCGGTCCTTGGTATAGGGATAGGGTTTTTGGCCCTCACCCTATCCAGAGGCCCTGAGCCCCAGCCCATCCAGGATATCGCCAGCGCCCTCACGCAGAGGGATGCGGGGCAGGGTGGGGTGACCATTTCTGTCGTTTACGCCACTCCCGAGTACTTCAACGCCAGGGGGGAGGCCGAGAAGGCGCAGGAGTACGAGCTCGACAAGTACCTCGTCTTCACCGTCGCCATGGACACCCATTCGGTAGATCTATCGCCGTACAAGATGGAGGCGATTACCTTCCTCAGGGACGGGAATGGGAAGGAGTACCCTGCCAAGGACTGGAGGGCCCTGAGCGACTCCTCCCACCACAGGTCCGGGGTGGTGAGATTCCAGAAGATCGAAGGGAAGGCCCTGGAGGTCGTGATAAAGGGCGTCGCTGGCGAGGAGGAGAGGGTCTTCAGGTGGCCCTGATTCTGGAGGTGATATCATGAGCAGCTGTTGCGGTGGGGGTTCGCCCAAGGGGAAGAGAGGAGAAGAGGAGAAAGCCCAGGCGATACGAAATCCTGAAAGCACGCCAGAGCACGAGGGACATGACCATGCCGGATGCGGGATGGAAGGCGGCCTCATGAAGTGGCTCCTCCTGGGCCTCTTGATATACCTGGCCGTATCCTACGTTAGATCTACTGGGCCGTCCCTGTGAGACCCTTCAGAAAGGATAGTGATCTAGTTTGTAGGAGGAAAAGCGCTATATCCCAACTGCTCGATCTGCCCTCCACAAAAGCAAGAGCTATTAGCAGGACTGTGTAAGAAGGAAGCGAGCCATGGTTAGAGTGATCAAAAAAGATCGGGAGTATTACCAATGCGAAGCGTGCGGCCTCCAGTTCATCGAGATGGAGTGGGCAGAAAAATGCGAGGCCTGGTGCAGGGAACACCAGAATTGCAATATTGATATTACGGCGCATGCGGCCAAATCCGAAAATGGATCAGAAGAAAAATCAACTGTTAAGAAAAGTGCAGGGGTTCTCACAGCGCTGTTTTATGGGTCCATCGGCCTAGCCGCCTCCCTCGGTCTGGCCCTGGCTTTTTACTGGAGCCTCCGCCTGAACACTGGCATCATCGGTCTCGTCACGATGACGAGGGGCGTCCCGCTATATTTCTGGCCCTACGTCCTACTCACCCTCGGCACCGTCGCCCTCTTTGGCGTGAATTTATCCCTTATCGCATACCGCTGGAGGAGGTTCGGCCCACCCACATTGGTTAGACAGGGCGGAGTCGGAGCAGGAGCCATAGTGGGGACATTCGCCTCCGCCTGCCCTGTCTGCGGTGCCACATTCCTCTCGGCCATCGGTTTAGCCGGAGGGCTGGCCGCCTTCCCGCTCTACGGACTGGAGTTGAAGGCCCTCTCCTTCGGGCTGATGGTGCTGGCGTTGTGGCTCAGCACAAGGGATACCAAGGAAGCAGGGTGCAGCGGGGGCGCATGCCCCTCCCCCCGTGACGCCTCCTTCCGGAGAAACGAGCTACCATGGTTCCTCGCCGTCCTTGCCCTCATCGCCGCCCTCGCGTTCGTAGGTTGGGGGATGCTGAAGCCCGACCTCGTAGCCGCAGGGGCTCTGCACGACGAGGGCGTGAGCAGAGGATTCTTTGAGGAGGCTGTGGCCGCGGTCCAGCCGGAGGGGGGCTTCAGGAGCAGGATTGTGCTGGGAGATAGCGTCGTGAGGCTGGCCGAGCTCGGCGTGATCGACCGCGGGAAGTTCGAGGCCCTCTACGGGGAAGAGGGACTTCCGGATGGGTTGAAAGATGTGCTCACGAAGCCGTCCAGCGAACCAATACTCCTAACTGAAGAGAACGCGAACGTGTACCTGAACCTCCTCTGGCCCCTGGGGCTCGCGAACTACATGCCTTCCAATGAGGAGAGCCCGATGAACGGGAGTAGACTCTTCGACTTCGCCTCCACCGGTGGCTGGACGTTGGGCCGGGAGGAGAATGGGGGGGCGTACTTCAACAGAATCAGGATAGTAGAGCTCACGCCGGAAGAGGAGGCCCTGGTGGTGAAGATAGCTCAGCGTACCTATCGTCCGTGCTGCAACAACCCCACCCTCTTCCAGGACTGTAACCACGGCTCTGCCCTCCTGGGATTACTGGAGCTGGGCGCCTCCCAGGGGTTGACAGAGGAGGAGCTCTATAGGGAGGCGCTGGCCTTCAACTCCTTCTGGTTCCCCCGCAACTACGTCGCCACCGCCGTCTATTTCAAGGCTGTGAAGAACACCGACTGGGAGGATGCGGACCCAAGGCTCGTGATGAGCGAGTATTACTCCAGCGTCAGTGGGTGGTATACGAACGTCTACAGGCCGTTGAGCGAGCTGGACCTCCTCCCCCAGGCCCGGAGCGGGGCTGGATGTGGAGTATAGGTAAGCATGGATGATGGAGCTACTGCTCAAGGACGCCCTCAGGCGCTCCGCCGGGGAGGCCCATATGCCCGTGTGAAGTGCCGCGGGGGCTGATGAGATCAGAATGGGATAGTGAGGGAAGAAAACCTCTTCTCTGAGCGGTAAAATGCCCAAGACAGACCTTCTCAGGCCATAGGACGCTCCATCCCCCTCTCATGGCGGCCCAGGGGGACGATCATATCTTCCGTGAACTCTTCCTGGGTGGCCGGGCTATGCAAGAAGGCTACTAGGTCTCGCAGGTCATGCTCCCCCATCTCCGGGAAGGGGACCCCCTCCTCCTCCATCATGGGCACCATACGGGGGGCGTGGTTCCACATCACCCGCGCCATGTCCATGGGGTCCATCCTGGCGTGGTCCACCATCGACAGGTCGGCCGCATCCTTCCCTCCGATCCCTCTGATGGAGTGACAGACGGCGCACCCCTTCTCCCCGAAGACCCTCATCCCGGCCTCCGGGTCTCCCCTTATGATCTCCACCCTGCCTGCGGTGATCTTGGCGACCGTGGGCGGGGAGACTATACCTACCGCAGTCATCAGGACCACGGTAAGGAATACGGATGCGAGTGCCACCCAAAGGACCTTCCTCTCCATATCTGCTATACCTCCCTTCCTCCCTTGAAGTTTTTATCTTATGATCCAGAGCCGAGGCAGCATGCCTCAAGGCTTGATCCCAGCCTTCCTCTCCAGCTCTTCCACCCGCTTCATTATCTTGTAGTCCATGTAAGAGTGCCCTATCGCCCAGATCACTATGAGCCCTATGACATACTTCTCCCAGGCCATTGCCCCACCTCCGATGAGTTCTGTTCACTACCCGTATATAGATTTTTCTTTTTGATTTCTGGAAATGGAGACTGTCCATCGGGTCACTTCTGGTACATGGGCAGTGACGCCACGTAATCAGGGTCATTCCAGTCCACGGCCACTATCCTCCCGCCCCTCTCCTCCAGGGCTATCTCCGGTATGGGGCTGGGCGGAGGGCCTGCCAGGACGGCGCCGGTCCTGTGGTCGAAGACGCCGTCGTGGCAGGGGCAGAAGAGGACGGGCTCCGTGACGCCGATCTTCCTCCAGCCCTCGACCCTCCAGGAGGCGGTGCACCCGAGGTGGGTGCACTTGACGGCAAAGGCCTTGTATCCCTCGGGGTGGCGCATCAGGATGGCCGGGAAGCCCTTGAAGGACCAGCGCTCCTTGAAGCCCCCCACCGGGATCTCCCCCAACCTCGCCACCTCGACGACTTCCATCCTCTCGGCCTCGCTTACGGGCCAGAGGTACCTCAGGACCGTGGCGAGGGCGCTAGTGGAGAAGAGCGCCACGGCTGCGCCCAAGAGGTACTTCAGGAGGCCCCTCCTCTTGAGCTCTATACGTCTTTTCCTGGCATAGTCTACCATGATATTATATTAGTTAGTCCAGGGGAGAAATAGATTTTCGATTCAGAAATGAAGATTTAATCTAGAAAACTTGACATAATGTGCTGAATCTCTCACAGCCCCAAAAATAGCTGCAAGGAGTCGTGGAGCCCCATGGGGAGGGCGAGGACCAGGAGGAGGAGCTTCGTCAGCCAGTGGGTCTCTTCCTCCACAGGGACCTCTTTCTCCAGGTAGTACAGGACCCCCATGGCAAGGCCCAGTTTCAGGGCCACGTAGAGGAGGGGGCTGGAGCCGACGATGAACTGGGTCATGGGCTGCTCCGCGCTGTACCCCAGAGTCGAGACGGCCAGGGCCACGGCGGTGCTCTCGTAGGCGAAGCCCCAGAGGATGAGGCCGTTCTCCCTCGTCGCCGCGCCGTACCGTTGGAGGGCTAGGTACCCAAGGACGGCCAAGCCCAGCGAGACCACCAGGATCCTGAGGAAGAGGGATGGGCGGAGTCTCAGGGATTCGCCCGAGATGGAGGTGATGTTACCCGAGGCCACTGCAACGGCATCCAAGGCGAGGAGCAGGAAGGCACCGATGGAGAGGAGGAATCCCACCCCGGTCATGGTCGCCCTATAGTCTTTCCCTAGATAGTAACCGACCAGCAGGGAAGCTAGTGCGAGAGAAGCGACCAGGAGGTAGATCCCCGGCGTGAGGAAGAGAGGGCTCGAGGGGAGAGGCCCCGCGCCCGTCAGCCTGGCGAACTCCTCCAGGGCACGCAGGAACCCTGCAAAGAAGAGGAACGGGACGGCAGCGGTGAAGAGCCCCCTGTCCATCCGCACCCCGAGGCGCCTAAGGATACGGAGAATCCCGAAGGCACCGGCTATGAGGAGGACGCCATAGGCGATGGTGTTGTAGAGGTTGTAGCCCTCATCGGTCTGGATGGGCCCGATGAAGTACCTCTGGAGGAAGTCGTAGATGCCCATCTCCTGCTCAGGTGGAGGTCCTGGAACTATAAACCTTTTTGTTCACTTTTTGCAATCGATAGGATGTTCACTCTAGGAGTACCCAGCTCTCCTCCAGGCCACGGCGCCGCCCTCCAGGGTATAGACGTCCCTGTAGCCCATCCCCACGAGCTTTTCGGCTGCGGCCTCGCTCATCCCTCCGCCCATGCAGTAGACGAGGATGGTCTGGCTCGTGTCTCTAGGTAGCTTATCCCTGTGCAGCTCCAGCTCGTCGTAAGGGATGAAGGCGTCGGTGCCGTCTATATGGGCCTGCTCCGGCACATGGACATCCAGGAGGAAGACATCTCTTGTCTCGAGCATCCTGGCTGCCTCCTGGGACGGTACGCTCTTGTAGCTTACCCCCGGGCCTGCCAAACACCCGACCAACGCTAAGGCGAGGATTAAAAAAGCCTTGGTAATGCTCTCCACCTAAAGTCGATAGAGCACATAGCCTATAAAAGTTTAAGCTATTGTATTTTACATAGTGGTAGGAAAAGATACATATGCGGTCTTGAACGCAGCAGCTTATTATGGGCTATATGATGTCGTATTATGGGTATGGATGGATGCTCCTCGGGTTAGTGTTCATGGTCCTCTTCTGGGCCGCCGTCATCCTCCTCATCCTCTGGCTTTACAAGCAGCTCAAGGGCGGGGCCCCGGCTACCAGTGAGTCTGCCTTGGATATCCTCAAGAAGCGGTATGCAAAGGGTGAAATAACCAGGGAAGAATTCGAGCTGATGAGAAAGGACTTTGGGTGACCCTACCACGATTTATCTTTCTCCTTGATAATTTCTCTTTGCAAAATTTTACATAATGGTGTGGAAAAGATACATATTCTCGCACGGAAAGTCTATGAGCAGGATGGAAGGGCGGAAAACAACACATATAGTCAAAGTAGGAGGCATGACCTGCGCCTCCTGCGCCCAGAGCATCGAGAAGGCCCTTGGCAACTTGGAGGGGGTGGCAAGAGCCACAGTGAACTTCGCCGCCGAGACCGCCACCGTGGAGTACGATCCAGGGAAGGTCGGGCCCGGGGAGATAGAGAAGACGATAATAGATGTTGGGTATAAGGTGATCAAAGAGAGTATTACCCTCAAAGTCTCAGGCATGACCTGCGCCTCCTGCGCCCAGAGCATCGAGAAGGCCCTTGGCAACTTGGAGGGGGTCTCCAGCGCCAGCGTTAACTTCGCCATGGGGCGGGCGACGGTCCACTACGACCCAGAGCTGGTGGGCGTGGCCGGAATCAAGAGGGCCGTCAAGGACATTGGGTACGAGGCCTCGGATATAGAGGAGGTGACGGTAGAGGACAGGGAGAGGGCTGCCAGGAAACGGGAGATCATGGTCCAGGGGATCAATACCCTCGTCTCCTGGGTCCTAGCGATACCCATCATGCTGGGCACCTTCAGGGAGTACTGGATCCTGAGCTCCTTCGTGCCCGGGGTCCTGGCGGACCCCTACACCCTCTGGCTCCTCACCACCCCCATCATGCTGGGGCCCGGGCGCCAGTTCTTCGTGGGCACTTACAAGGGGCTGAAGCACGGCTACACCGACATGAACCTCCTCATAGCCACCGGTACAGGTGCCGCCTACACCCTGGGCGTCATCAACACCCTCTTCCCTGATGCGGGCTTCGGGGGGCCCGAGATGGCCTTCTTCGAGACCGCCGCTCTCCTTACGGCCTTCCTGGTCCTGGGTCGTTTCCTGGAGGCCCTGACGAAGGGGCGCACCTCGGAGGCCATAAGGAGGCTGATGGGCCTCAGGGCCAAGACGGCCCTGGTGGTAAGGGACGGGAAGGAGATAGAGGCCCCCATAGAGGACGTCCGGGTCGGGGACCTGGTCATCGTGAAGCCTGGGGAGAAGATCCCGGTGGACGGGATGGTGAGGGAGGGCTATTCGGCCGTGGACGAGTCCATGATCACTGGGGAGAGCATCCCGGTGGAGAAAAAGGCCGGGGACGAGGTCATAGGCGCCACCATAAACCAGACGGGGCTGCTGAGGTTCGAGGCGACGAAAGTGGGGAAGGACACGGCCCTGGCGCAGATCATAAGGTTCATAGAGGAGGCCCAGGCCTCCAAGCCGAAGATCCAGAAGCTGGCCGATGTCGTGGCCGGGCACTTCATCCTGGCGGTCCACGCCCTGGCCCTCATCGTCTTCTTCTTCTGGTTCTTCGTGGGCTACGACAGGTTCTTCACCCCAGGCGGGAAGTTCCTCCTCTCCTCCATAACGATATCGGCAGTCTCGGCCTTCGTCTTCGCGATGCTCCTGAGCATAACGGTCCTGGTAATTTCCTGCCCCTGTGCCGTGGGCCTCGCCACCCCCAGCGCCATAATGGCCGGCACCGGGAAGGGGGCGGAGTACGGGATATTGATAAAAGGCGGGGACGCCCTGGAAAGGGCCCACAAGATCAATACCATCGTCCTGGACAAGACAGGTACCCTTACGAAGGGCAGGCCGTCCCTCACGGATGTGGTCGTGGCGAGAGGGTACAAAGAGGAAGAGGTCCTGAGGCTGGCTGCGGTGGCAGAGAAGGGCTCCGAGCACCCCCTGGGGGAAGCGATCGTGAGAGGGGCCGAAGGGAGGGGCATAGGCTTGGAGAGGGCCGAGGCCTTTGAGGCCATCCCGGGCCAGGGTATCGAGGCCAAGTACAGAGGGAAGAAGATCCTGCTGGGCAACCGGAGGCTGATGAAAGACCGCGGTGTGAAGGGAGTGGAGCCCCTCTTGGGAGAGATGGAGCGGCTGGAGAACGACGGGAAGACGGCGATGCTCGTGGCTCTGGAGGACGAGGCCATCGGGATAATCGCCGTGGCTGATACCTTGAAGGAGTATTCCAAGGATGCGGTGAGGGAGCTCCAGCGCATGGGCCTGGAGACGATCATGCTCACGGGCGATAACGCCCGTACGGCCGATGCCATAGCCAGGCAGATAGGCGTCGATCGCGTACTGGCGGAGGTCCTGCCCGAGGAGAAGGCGGACGTCATAAAGGGGCTCCAGGCCGAGGGCAAGGTCGTGGCCATGGTGGGCGATGGCATAAACGACGCCCCGGCCCTCACGCAGGCCGATGTGGGCATAGCCATAGGGAGCGGGACCGATATAGCGAAGGAGGCGGGGCACATAGTCCTGATAAAGGAGGACCTGAGGGACATCATAACAGCCTTAGAGCTGAGCAAGAGAACGATGAGGATGATAAAGGAGAACCTCTTCTGGGCCTTCGCCTACAACACCGTGGGCATACCCATCGCTGCTGGGGTCCTGTACCCGTCCTTCGGCCTCCTGGTGAGCCCTGAGCTGGCGGCCCTCTTCATGGCCACCAGCTCCGTCTCCGTCACCATGAACACCCTCCTCCTGAAGAGGTTCAGGCCCAGGGGCTTTGGGGTTGGTGGAGTCGGTGGAGAGATGGAAGGAGGAATAGGCCTTCCCACCGGTGGGGCTGGAACGGGCAGTTCCCTAGGGATATACGGAGGCAAGAGATGAGAGGCCCCTCGCGTCTGCCTATATGGTCAGTAATAGCACTCTCCTACCTGGCCGTCTCCATCTCCGTGACCCTCCTTTTTTACCTCCTGGCGACGAGGCAGGGGAAGCCCCACACCCCCGCTGAGGTGGCCCTGGGGTCCATCTGGACCTTCATCCTCTCCATGATCATCTCTGCCTCCATCCTGCCGCCCATCCTAAAGAAGAGGCTGGGCGTGGGCGATGCAAGGGGGGGCTGAAGAGTTGGATAGGAGGTAAAAAATGGAAGAAGGAACACCACACTATGCGCATCCAACTGGCATTGCGCTCGGGCTGACAGCCGGCATCGTGTATACGATCTGTGCCCTGTTTGTGACGGTATGGCCAGCCCAGGCCCTGGGGTTCTTCAAAGATTGGTTCCACGGGATCGACATAGGGCGGATCTTCGCGCCGCCGCAGCTGACCATCTGGGCCTTCCTCCGGGGCCTCGTGGAGATAGTCCTGGTCTTTTACCTGGTGGGGCTGGTCTACGGGTGGCTCTACAACAAGTGCGTGGCCCACTGCAAGAGGATGGGCTGGATCTGACCGAGGCTACTTGCCGGCCTTGGCCGCCAGCTCCAGCCTCCTCCTGAAGCCCTTGAGGCATGTGTTACAGCAGAAGTAGTGCTCCTGGTTGTGGAGGGTGAACTTCACGGGGTCCCCGTGGATCCTCTTCCCGCAGTACTCGCAGTCCATGCTGATCCCTATCTCAGGCCCGATCCTCGTCTCGTACTCCTCCTTGTAAGTCCGAAGGACGATGCTTGACTCCAGGTCACGGACAGGCAGCCTCCCGATCCTCTCCATGAGGACCTTCACCTCCCCCATGTTCCTCACAGCCGCCTTGCATGCGAGGTTCCTCTCCCCCATGATCTCGTAGACCTCCAGGACCTCCTCCATCCTCCTCAAGGCCGAGGCCACCTCCTCCAGGTCCTCGGCCTTCATCCGCACGATGAGGAGGATATTCTCCAGGATGGCGTCCCTGTCGATCGCAACGGTGAACTTCTTCACGACCCCGGCCTGCTTCAGCCTCTCGATCCGGGCCTTGACGGTGGGCCTGCTCACCCCCGTGGCCTTGGCTATGTCCAGGATGGAACTCCTACTGTCCTCTTGGAGGATCCTGAGGATGGCCAGGTCCACGGTGTCGAGCTTCATCCATCCATTTTTAGAAATTCTAGCCATATATAAGTATCTGGAGATGCGTCAGAGTGGCAAAAACCTTCAGTAAAAGTTTCGATTTTGATGGTTCTCCTTGGATTACCGCGGCCTAGTGAATAGAATAATGGAATAAAACGGCACTTTTCAATAAAAAAGGTACTTATAGCCATCTATCAGAATTTGAACTGGGTGGTAGAGATGCAGGAAAAATTGAGCATGAAGGTCCTGGGCATGTCCCTGGGGGCCCTCTCTTCCATAACGTACGTCCTCTGCGTCCTTTGGGACATCGCGTTCCCCAGGTACGCGATGAAGGGCGTCTGGTTGAAGCTCCTGCCGGGCTTCACTTGGCTGACCCCGGGGAGCTTCGTCCTCGGGCTGGTGGAGACCTTCCTTGCAGGGGTCTATGTGGCGGTGGTCTTCGTACCCATATACAACTACCTGCTGGAGAGAGGGTGATGGAAGAATACGATGCAGTGATAGTGGGTGGGTCCTTCGCGGGGCTGGCGACCGCTTCCTTCATCCGCTCCGGGAAGGTGCTCCTCCTAGAGAAGAAGAGGGAGATAGGGGCCAGGCAGAGGTCCACCTGCTGTACCACCGTCGAGGGCATGAAGAGGTTGGGGTGCGAGGGCAGCATCTTGAAGACCTTCGATACCATCACCTTCCACTCCGGCCTGGGAGCCAGCGCCTCCATTGGGCTGCCCATCCCATTCTGCACCATCGACTACAGGGAGTTCTGCAGGTCCATGGCGGGCAGGCTGGATAGGGCCGAGATAGTGACAGACACCACGGTCCTCAGGGTGGAAGGCCCTGGCCTGAAGCTGGTCGTCTGCAAGAATGGTATCTATAGTGGGAAGGTCATAGTAGATTGCAGTGGATGGAGGGCGGTGACAACGAACCCTCCCGGCAGTCATAAAAAGGTGCAGCTCGCTGGAGCCATAGAGACCGAGACTGAGTACAGCGGTGATACAGATTCCATTCACCTCTACTTGGGGAAGAAGTTCGTGGATGGGGGCTATGGCTGGGTCTTCCCCACAGGCGAGGGCAGGGCGCGGATAGGGGTGGGGGGCCTCCACAGATTCAGCATGCGGAAGACCCTCGATAAGTTCCTCCGTGTCCTGGGCTTGGAGCCCAACGGCTCCAATATCCATTGCGGATACATCCCATGTTTCGGGCTGAGGGAGCCCGTCGTAGAGGGGATATTCCGTGTTGGAGACGCGGGAGGCCAGGTCCTACCCCTCTCGGCCGAGGGGATAAGGAAGTGCATCCATTATGCCGAAATATGCGGTAGCTTGATCACCAACGTCTTGGACGGGGAGATGGACCTACGTACCGCCCAGGAGATATACGAGGTGCAGGTCCATAAGAGCAGAGAGTTCTACGAAAATCTCGTCTTCGTCCAGGAGATAGCCTACAGGGCCCCCGACTGGGCGTGGGACTATACAATAAGGGAGCTCTCGGTGGCAGAGGAGAGGGTCCCGAAGGAGCTCCTGGGCCTCTATTTGGGGGAGGGCCTCACGACCTCCAAGTACGTACTGGCGAAGAAGCTCCTCAGTATTTTGCTCCGCTCCGGCATCAGAAATTGGAGACTGGATCTCCCTTCCGGACAGGTTGACCGGTCCCCCTCTAGGGTATGGTCAGAAGATGGTAGATCGAAATGTGGCGTGATCCTGAGAAGATAAGAGGCCTTGTGGAGGAGCTCCTTACAAAAGTCGCAAGAAGGATGGGAGAGGCGCTATCGGTGGCCAATATGGTGCTGGTCATCGATTACAGTTCCAGCTTTATTGGAGATTCCTTCGCTAAGAGATTGGCTGGCCTGAGGGTAGAAGCCTACTCCATAGACCCTAGGTTCCATCTCTTACCTCTCGTTGCCCCTGGGGATATCCTCTGATAGAACCCATCAAGGGCGACCCGACACGGCTGACCCTCGGAAGGGTATCGTTATCCCCCCAGTCATTAGAGAGATAGATGGAAGAGGAGGAGCCTGAAGCTCCTTCTCCGGTCCCATCATTACATCCCATGCTTCATGCAGCAGTCCTTGTAACTCTTCCCGGAGCCGCATGGGCAGGGGTCATTGGCCCTTGGCTTGTCTTTTCCCATATCCCCCCCTCATCTCTATGTACCGTTCGTGGAGCGCTGGCACGTACCAGCCCCTCTCCCTCACGAACCTCTCCTTTGACTCTTCGTAGCTCTCTTCGACCTCAGGTCGGTTTTTGCCCATAGGCCCCCTCCTCTTCATAGCCCCGTCTCGTATCTGGGAGAAATCTTCCAATTCCCCGCCCTCAGCGCCTCTCGGATCTTCTTGAGGGTCTTTCTATCTATCGAACTCTGCTTACCCTTGTTGCCGCCCACGACCGCCATTACGGCGTCGTGGATGTTGACCCTCACCTTCCTTCTTTCCATCGATCCGCTCCCTCAATTGATAAAAGAAAAAGCCGGCTGGCAGTGCTGCCAGACGGCATTCTCCATAGGCCTCCTCCCGCTGTTCAACTTTCGCCCGAGGGAAGTATATACGTTTTTATTTCAAAAGAAGAGCTGGCTATGTTCGAATCTTCCAACATAAACATCCCATGGAGGGCATGATTAGAAAATTTAAAAGTTATAGTAGATTTTTTGACAAAGTGAACGCTGAAGCTGTCTCGCCGCTCTCACGATCCCCCGGCTTGCCAAAAAGGATTAATATCTTCACCTCCGATCCTGTAATGTGCTGGGCGAAGGGTCCTGCAAGGTCCCGGGCGGGAAGCTGGTGAGGGTGAGGGTGGAGTACGGCACGACCATCGAGGGGGTTACCATCACCGGGGACTTCTTCCTCCATCCCGAGGAGGGGATAGGCGCCCTCGAAGAGAGCCTGCAGGGGATGGGGGTTGGGGCAGGCGAAGAGGCCATGGCCGAGGCCTTGAGGAGGGCCGCCGAAGCCGGGGGCCTGGTGATGGTGGGCATCACCCCCGAGGGGATCGCCAAAGCAGTGAGGGGGGCCCTGCGGTGCGCTGGCGGGTGATAGGCCCCGAGACCCGGGACGCCTACTGGAATATGGCGCTCGACGAGGCCGCCTCCGAGGCTCTGGCATCAGGGCTGGTTGGCCCCACCATCCGCCTCTACCTCTGGCGCCCTGGGGCGGTCTCCATAGGCTACTTCCAGTCCCTGGCCCAGGAGGTGGACAGGGACAGGTGCGGGGCCCTCGGGATCGACGTGGTGAGGAGGAGGACCGGAGGGGGAGCGGTCTACCACGCCGAGGGGGGCGAAGTGACCTACAGCGTTATCGCCCCCGAAGGGCTCTTCCCTGGTATAACCGAGTCCTACCGCCTCATCTGCGGCTGGGTCGTGGAGGGGCTGGCCCGCCTGGGGATCAAAGGTGAATTCAGGCCCGTGAACGATATATTGGTGAGGGGCAGGAAGATCTCCGGAAGCGCCCAGACGAGGCGGGGCGGGATCCTCCACCAGCATGGGACCATCCTCTACAGGTTGGATAAAGGAACTATGTTCTCCATCCTCAGGGTGGGGAAGGAGAAGCTGGCCGGGAAGGGGATAGAGCGGGCCGAGGCGGGGGTCACATCCGTCTCGGAGCACTCCAAAGCTACCCTGGAGGAGCTCTGCGCCGCCCTCCAAGCGGGCCTCACGGAGGGGAAGGAGTGGGTCCCCGGTGCCTGGACAGACGGGGAGTTGGAGAGGGCGGAGGAGCTGGTCCAGAAGTACAGGGATATAGGGTGGAACGGAAGGAGATAGTTATTTCTCCAGGAAGAGGAGCCCCGGGTTCTCCAGGTGCTCGATGAGCCTGGTGACGAACCTGGCGGCGTAGGCCCCGTCCGCCACGCGGTGGTCGAAGGATAGGGAGAGGGGTAGGACCTTCCTCACCTCTATCTTCCCGTCCCGGGCCACGGGCCTCTCGTGGATCTTACCCGTCGCCAGGATGGCGACCTCTGGGTAGTTGACGATGGGGGTGGCGTATGTGCCGCCTATGACCCCGATGTTGGTGATTGTGAAGGTCCCCCCCTTCAGGTCCGCCAGGTCTATGGTCCTGGCCTGGGCCGCCTTGGCCAGGGCCTCGATCTCCTGGGCGATCTGGAAGATGGACTTCTGGTCCGCCCCCTTGACGACCGGGACCATGAGCCCCTCGCCCGTGTCCGTGGCGATGCCTATATTATAATATTTCTTCAGGACGATCTCCTCCCCTTCCAGGGTGGCGTTGAGGTACGGATACTCCTTCAGGGCGGCTATGCAGGCCTTGATTAGGAAGGGGAGGTAGGTCAGCTTGACGCCCTTCCCCTCGGCCTCTTTCTTGGCCTTCTCCCTGAGCCTGACGAGGGTCGTAACGTCGGCCTCGTCCATGTGGGTCACCCTGGGGACCTTCTCCCAGGACTCGGCCATCCTCCTGGCAGTGGCCTTCCTTATACCCTTGAGAGGTATCCGCTCGATATAGCCGTACATGTCGTACTTCTTCGTCACCTTGACCGCGGGCTTCTTCTCGGCCGCAGCCCTGACGTCCCCCTCCGTAACAGCGCCCTCAGGCGCCGTCCCTTGGACCTGCGCCAGGGCTATCCCCAGCTCCGTGGCGAGGCGGCGGGCGGCGGGCGTCGCCTGGACGGGACGCTCCTCCGCCTCCTTCTTCTCTACCGCTGCCTTCTCCTCCGGCTTCGCTACCTCTTCCTCCTCGGCCTCCTCCAGGACCCCCACCACGGTGGTGGAAGGGCGCCGGGCCTCTTCCACCTTGGGCGCCGCGCCCTCCTCCCCCAGGGTCACCAGGACGGAGCCCACCTTGACCGTCTCCCCCTCTCCGTAGTGGAGCTTGAGGATGGTCCCTGCCTGCGGCACCGGTATCTCCACGATGGCCTTGTCGGTCTCGATCTCCACGAGTGGTTGGTCCTCCTTGACCTTCTCACCTTCTTTGACCAACCACTTGACTATCTCGCCCTCGGTTATGCCCTCGCCCACGTCAGGGAAGCGGAACTCCATGGACCCACCTCAGTATCGCATCACCCTATCCACGGCCCTCATCACCCGGGCCGCGTCCGGTAGATAATACTTCTCCAGCCTGTAGAGTGGGAAGGGGGTGTCGAAACCCGCCACCCGTTCTATGGGCGCCTTCAGGTAGAGGAGGCTCTTCTCGCCGATGAGGGCGGCCACTTCGGCCCCCAGGCCGCAGGACCGGGGGGCCTCCTGGACTATGACGGCGCGCCCGGTCTTCTCCACGGAAGCCTTTATGGATTTCGTGTCCAGAGGGGATAAAGTTCGGAGGTCTATGACCTCCGCATCTATCCCCTTGCCCTTCGCCTCCTCTGCCACGGTTTTGCATAGGGGGACCATGGCACCCCAGGTTATGATGGAGAGGGCGGAGCCCTCTCTCACGACCTTCGCCTCCCCGAGGGGTATCGTATAGTCCCCTTCGGGGACCTCCTCCTTGAAGGCCCTGTAGATCTTCTTGGGCTCCAGGAAGATCACGGGGTCCGGGTCCCGAATGGCCGCTGCCAGGAGCCCTTTGGTATCGTAGGGGGTGGAGGGCATCACCACCTTGACCCCCGGGGTGTGTGCGAAGTAGGCCTCGGGTGACTCGGAGTGGTGCTCGGGGGCGTGGATCCCGCCGGAGCAAGGGGCGCGGACGACCAGCGGGACGCGATAGCGTCCCCTGGAGCGGGTCCTTATCCGCCCGGCGTGGGAGATAATCTGGTCCAGGGCAGGGTAGAGGAAGCCGTCGAACTGTATTTCGGCAACGGGCCTCATCCCGCAGACCGCCATCCCTATGGAGATGCCCACGATCCCGGACTCGGCCAGGGGGGTGTCTATGACCCTCTCCTCCCCGAACTCCTGGAGGAGGCCCTCCGTAGCCCTGAAGACCCCCCCGTTCCTCCCCACGTCCTCCCCCAGGACGACCACCGATTTATCCCTGGCCATCTCCTCCCGCAGGGCCATGTTCACGGCCTGGACGATGTTTATCTTGGTCACTTCCGCCCCTCCGTGAGGGCCTCCCGCAGTTCCTGGAGCTCCTCCTCCAGATTCTGCGGCATCTCCTCGAAGGTGTACCTGAAGATGTCCTCCACCTCGGGCTCCGGGGTGGCCTCCATCTCCTCCACGGCCTTCCTCACCCTCTCTTCGGCCTCCTCCTGGACCTTCGCACCGTAATCCTTCGACCAGAGCCCCTTCCCCTCCATGTACTTCCTCAGCCGCTCTATCGGATCTTTCACCCGCCAGGCCTCCACCTCCTCTTGGCTCCGATACCGAGAGGCGTCGTCGGCGGTGGTGTGGTCCCCCATCCTATAGGTGAGGCACTCGATGAAGGTGGGGCCACCGCCAGCGCGGGCCTTCTCCAAGGCGTCCAGCGTGGACTTATAGACGGCAAAGACGTCGTTACCGTCCACGCGGACGCCTTCGAAGCCGTAGGCTATCGCCTTCTGGGCCAGGGTCTCCGCCGCCGTCTGCCTCGTTATGGGGACGCTTATGGCCCACTGGTTGTTCTGGCAGAGGAAGACCACCGGTATTTGAAAAACACCGGCGAAGTTCATCCCCTCATGGAAGTCCCCCTTGGAGGTGGCACCGTCACCGAAGTAGACCATGGCCACCCTCTTCTCCTTCCGCATCTTGAAGGCCCAGGCGGCGCCCACGGCGTGGAGGACCTGGGTCCCTACGGGGATGGCGACGGTGAAGTTGTTCATCCCCTCGGGCATCTGGCACCCCCTCTCGTCCCCTGCCCAGTACCTGAGGACCATGGCCATGGGGACGCCCCGGACTATGTAGGAGCCGTTCTCCCGGTAGGAGGGGAACATCCAGTCCTCGTCCTCCATGGCGTAGGCCGAGCCTATCTGGGAGGCCTCCTGCCCCAGGACCGGGGCGTAGGTCCCTATCCTCCCCATCCTCTGGAGCTTGACCGCCTTCTCGTCGAAGGTCCTCACCAGGACCATGAACTCGTAGAGCTCCTTTATCTCCTCCCCGGTGAGGTCAGGCATCAGTCCCTCGTCGCACCGCCCCTCCTCGTCCAGGACCTGGAGGTAGGGGACCTCGAATTTCCTGATTATCTCCTTAGGCATCCTGACCCTCCAGGAGGAGCGCAGCCTTGTAGGAGGACCTTACGAGAGGGCCCGCGGATATCCTCAGGCCCATCCTCCGCCCTTCCTTCCCCAGCTCCTGGAACTCCTCCGGCGACCAGTATCGCACGACCTCCCTCTGCCAAGGGCCGGGGCGGAGGTACTGCCCCAGGGTGACTATGTAGACCCCAGCCGCCCTCATGTCGGCCATGGCCTGGATGATCTCTTCTCTGGCTTCCCCCAGGCCGAGCATCAGGGAGGATTTTGTGTATATCCCTGGGTCGAGGGCCTGGGCGTCCCTGAGGACCTGGAGGGAGCGCCTGTAGCCGGCCCTCCGATCCCTCACTTCCTCCTGCAGCCTCTCCACCACCTCTATGTTGTGGGCCAGGACCTTCGGTCCCGCTTCTACGACCTTCCGCAGGGCCTGCCTCTCCCCCTGGAAGTCAGGGACGAGGGCCTCCACCTCTGCACCGATGGCTTTCACCGCCCTCACGCACTCTGCGATATGCCCGGCCCCGCCGTCGGGGAGGTCGTCCCTGGTGACGGAGGTTATTACCACGTAGCGGAGGGCTAGGGCCTCAACGCACCTAGCAAGCCTCTCTGGCTCCGTCGGATCGGGCGCCTCCGGCGCTCCCTTCTCCACGGCACAGAACCGGCAGCCCCTGGTGCATACGCGCCCCAGTACCATGAAGGTGGCCTCCCCGGCCCCCCAGCACTCCCCCGCGTTGGGGCACCGGGCCGAGGCGCAGACCGTCTCCAGGTTATGGGCCCGCAGCATCTCCCGGGTCCTGTGATACTCCACCGGCGGGGGCCTGATCCTGAGCCAGGTTGGCTTCCGCAAAGTCCCCTCCATAGCAGGTAATTGGCGATAAGGGATAAAAAAGTTTCCTACTTCCGCACCCTCTTCAGCGCGAACTTGGCTATGAGTCTGCGCATTATTTCGGAGGTGCCCTCGCCGATGGTCATGAGCTTGGCGTCCCTCCAGTGGCGATGGACATCCCACTGGTCCGCGTAGCCCCGGGCCCCGTGAATCTGGATCGCCTCGTCGCAGACGTAGAGGGCCGCCTCGGAGGCCAGGAGCTTGGCCTGGGAGGCCTCGGGCGCAAAGAACTCGCCGCGGTCCTTGAGGTTTGCGGCGTGGTAGGCCATGAGACGGGAAGCTGTTATGCGGGTCTGCATATCCGCAAGCTTCCCCTGTATGAGCTGGAACTCCGCTATGGGCCTCTTGAACTGGACCCGCTCCGCGGCGAACCGGAGGCTCTTCTCGTAGGCCGCCGAGGCTATCCCCACGGCCATGGCCGCTATGGTGATCCGCCCGCTGTTGAGCATCAGCTTGGCGTAGGTGAAGCCCTTCCCCTCCCCCCCCACCAGGTTCTCCCTGGGGACCCGGCAGTCCTTGAAGACTATCCCGCCCAGCTCCGAGCCCCGGAAGCCCAGCTTCTCGAAGGGCTTGACGTGGCTCATGCCGGTGGCCCCCTTCTCCACCAAGAAGGCGGAGTGCTTTTTGCCGGTCCTGGCGAAGACGAAGGCCACGTCCGCCTTGGAGGCGTTGGTGATGAAGAGCTTGGAGCCGTTCAGGACGTACTCGTCTCCCTCCAGGACGGCCTCGGTCCGCATGGCCCCCGCATCGGAGCCGGAGCCGCTCTCCGTTAAGGCGAAGCAGCCGAGCCTCTCACCCTTCACCAAGGATGGGAGGAAGCGCTCCTTGAGATCGGTGCTCCCGAAGGTGTGGATCCCGTTGCAGACGGTGTTGTGTATCGCAATGGAGACGGAGGTGGAGGCGCAGGCCTTGGAGACCAGCTCCACGGCGGCGGTGTAGACCAAGAAGGGGAGCTCCTCCCCCCCGTACTCCTTGGGGAAGGAGAGGCCGATCACCCCTTCTCTTGCCAGGAGGGCTATGGCCTCTCGGGGGAAGATGGCCCCCTGGTCCACTTCCTTTGCCTTGGGGGCCACCTCTCGTTCCAGGAGCGCGCCTATCTCCTCCAGCCTGGCGTTGTACCTATCGCCCACGAAGGCCTCCAAGGCCCTCCTCTGGTCGGTGCTGTAGAAAGGCATCACCCCTCCGGCACGAAGTAGACGTCCGTGGCCCTGAACTTGGGTTTCTTCAGGAACTGGGCTCTGACCCGCATCCCGACCTTGACCTCCCCCTCACCGGCACCCACGAGCCTGGAGAGGAAGAGGGTGTCGACTCCCCTGAACTCCACCAGGACGAGGTGGAACGGCTCCTCCAGGTAGCAGGTGGTCCAGGTATGGACCCTCCCCGCCAGCGGGAGGTCGAACCAGGCCGTCTCCTTGCCGCACTCCATGCAGTGCCGCCTGGGCGTTGCATACCTTATCCCACACCCCTTGCACTCGGTCCCCAGGAGCCTCCCCTGGGAGAGGCCCGCGAAGAAGGGCGAGTCCTGGGCGTAGCTGTGGAGGTAGTCGATCTCGTGATGATCTTTTATGATGATGGGGTCGATGCCGGAGGGAGGCTGCGCCTTCTTCATCCCGCCCTCTCCAGTACCGTCACGGTGGAGTAGGTGCCGGTGCCCCCGTGGCTGTGGACCAGCCCCCGCCTTGCTCCCCTCACCTGGAGCCTCCGGGAGCCGAGGTGCTCCTTCATCTTCCCCTGGAGCTGCCATAATGCGAATACGGCCTGCATGAGCCCGGTGGCGCCTATGGGGTGGCCGCACCCCAGGAGCCCCCCCGAAGGGTTGACGGGGAGATCGCCTCCCAGGGCAGAGCGGCCCTCCTCCACGAAGGACCCGCCCTCGCCGTACCGGCAGAGCCCCAGGTCCTCGTAGGCCTGGATCTCCGCTGAGGTGTAGGCGTCGTAGAGCTCCGCGAAGTCCAGCTCCTCCCGCGGGTCCCTTATCCCGGCCTGGGCGTAGGCGGCCTTGGCAGCCATCCGATCCGCCCGGCAGGAGTGGACCCCAGGGTACCGGAGCCCTCGATAATCCCCAGCCCTCTCGTGGGGGAGGGGGATCACCCGGCCGCGGGGCCGGTCCGCCATCCGCATGGTGTCGGTGCCGGCGCCCACGCCCTTGACCAGGACCGGATGGTCGGTTATCGAGAAGGTGGTCTCCCTGTCGCAGAGGATAGCCACCGCAGCGCCGTCGGACATGAGGGAGCAGTCGAGCCTCGTCAGGGGCCATGCGATAAGGCCCGAGGCGCGTACGTCCTCGACGGTGAGCCTGGCCGGGGCCTGGGCGAATGGATTATGAACGGCGTTCCCGTGGTTCTTGACCGAGACCAGGGCCATCTGGTCCGCCGTCGTCCCGAACTCGTGCATGCGGCGGACTGCCATCATGGCGTAGTAGGCGGTGTAGAAGCCGCCGAGGGGGTAGTCGAAGTTCGTGTCGGAGGCGAGGGCTATGATCTCGTTCCCCTTCCGGGTGCTGACCCTGGACATCGTCTCGAAGCCGCAGGCCAGGCAGACGTCGGCACGCCCCGAGGCCACGGCCTCGTAGGCCGAGTGGATGGCCAGCCCCCCCGTGGCCCCGCCACCCTCGACCCTCCGGCTCGGCTTCGGGCAGAGGCCGAGGTAGTCCTGGACCATCGCCCCGGCCATGAGCTGCCTGGTGAAGTGGTCCGAGAAGTAGGAGCAGACCGTCATGCCGATGTCCTTGGGCTTTAGCTCCGGTACGTCGCCCATGGCCAGGTCGTAGGCCTCCTTTACCATCGTCCTGAAGTCCATCCTGGGCTGGGCCCTGGCGAAACGTGTCACCCCGCCGGCCACGAGATATACGTCCCTCATCCCCTGTACTCCCGCACCAGCCGGACGTACTCCTCCCAGTTATAGGCGATCTGCTTTATGTTATCCTCATCGGCCCCCTTCACCACCCGCCCCGGGACCCCCGCCACCACGGACCTGGGCGGTATCTTGGTGCCTATGGTCAGGACCGTCCCAGCGGCCACGATGGACCACTCCCCCACCTCCACCCTGTCCATGAGGATGGCCCCCATCCCTACGATGCAGTTCTCCCCCACCGTGCAGCCGTGGAGGATGGCGTTGTGCCCCACCGAGACCCTCCTCCCCAGGACGGTCTCCGATACCCCCCTGGTGGTGTGCACTATGCACCCGTCCTGGATGTTGCTCTCCTCCCCCACCCTTATGGGCCCCATGTCCCCCCTCAGGACGGCGTTGAACCAGACGCTGGACCTCTCCCCCAGGACCACGTCCCCTATCACCCTGGCGCTCTCCTCCACGAAGGCCGTGGGGTGGACCTCAGGGGTCTTCCCTCGATAGGGGAGTATCATAGCATCCTGACCGCCATGGAGACGGAGCCCCCGCCTCCCAGGCAGAGGCTGGCGAGGCCCAGCTCCTTCCTCCGGTCCTTGAGCGCGTGGAGGAGCGTAACGAGGATTCGCGCGCCGCTGGCCCCTATGGGGTGCCCCAGCGCTATCGCCCCTCCGTGGACGTTCACCCTCTCAGGATCCATCCCCAGGTCCCTCATCACGGCTATGGCCTGGGATGCAAAGGCTTCGTTCTCCTCGATGAGGTCGAAATCCTCGATCCGGAGGCCCGTCTTGGCCAATAGCGCTCTCACAGAGACCGTGGGGGCGATGGGGAACCACTCCGGGGCCACATGCCCCGATGCATATCCCTCGATCCTGGCCATGGGCCTGAGCCCCAGCTCCTCGGCCCTGGACCTGGAGGCCACCAGGAGGGCTGCTGCGGCGTCGTTCAGCCCAGGCGCATTACCTGCGGTTATCGTCCCGTCGGGCTTGAAGGCCGGCTTGAGCCTGGCGAGCTTCTCCATGCTGGTGTCCCTCCTGGGCGGCTCGTCGGTATCGACCAGCCCGGTCTTCACCTTGACAGGGACTATCTCCTCCCGGAACTTCCCGGCATCCATGGCCGCCACGGCCCTCTGGTGGGACCTCAGGGCGAAGGCGTCCTGCTCCTCCCTCGGTATCTTGTAGCGCTCGGCCGTCAGCTCGCAGAGGGCCCCCATGGTGGCCCCCTTGTAGCAGTCCCAGAGGCCGTCGTGGATCATGGAGTCGACGAGGATGGCGTCGCCGTGCCTCTTCCCGAAGCGGAGGTCCGGGGACAGGTAGGGAGCCCTGGACATGGACTCCAGCCCCCCCGCCACTATGAGGTGGGCGTCCCCCGCCTTTATGGCCTGGGCAGCCAGCGCCACTGCCTTCAAGGCAGAGGCACAGACCTTGTTCACCGTGAGGGCCGCCACGCTGCTGGAGATCCCTGCATAGATGGCCGCCTGCCTGGCCGGGTTCTGGCCGAGGCCCGCCGGGAGGCAGTTCCCCATGATCACCTCGTCCAGGTCCCTGGGCTCGACGCCCGCCCTCTCCACGGCCGCCCTCACCGCCACGGCTCCCAGCTCCGTGGCTGGGACGGCGGAGAGGGCCCCCATGAGCTTCCCCACAGGGGTCCTGGCCGCCGATACGATGACCACTTCCTCCATCCCGTCACCTCTCCAAGAATCGCTTCATCAGGGCCCTCTGCTCCTCGGTCCCGAAGAGCCTTGAGAAGGACTCCGCCTCCTTCCGATAGGAGCCCGAGTCTATGAGGGCCTTTGCTGCCTTGAGAGCCTTAGGAGGGTTGGAGGCCAGGGTCTTTGCCAGGGCCATTGCTTCTTCCATGAGCCGCTCTCTGGGGACCACCCTGTTGACCAGCCCCATGGAGAGGGCCTCGGCGGCCGTTATCTTCCTGCCTGTGAGGATCAGCTCTTTCGCCCTGAGCCTTCCCACGCGCTGGGGGAGCCTCTGGGTGCCGCCGGCCCCTGGGACGATCCCCAGGAGGACCTCCGGCTGGCCGAAGACCGCATCCTCGGAGGCGATGGCCAGGTCGCAGGCCAGGACCAGCTCGCACCCCCCGCCCAGGGCATGGCCGTTCACCGCCGCCGCCACAGGTTTTGGCAGTCCCTCCAGGCCTGCCAAAACCTTCTGGAAGAGGAGGGAGAACCTCTTGGCCTCCCTCGTGGTGAAGTCTGCCATCTCCTTTATATCGGCCCCGGCAACGAAGGTCTTTCCCTCCCCGGTGATGAGGAGCACCCGGGAGTCGTCCCTGGCCAGGCCACGAAGGGCCTTCGAGAGGTCCCTCAGCACTGGGGTGGAGAAGAGGTTGACCTTCGGCTGGTTGAAGGTCAGGAGGGCGATGGTACCCTTCCTCTCCAGACGGAAGCCCGTGTATTCTATGGCGATGCCTCCCTACCTCACTTACCCTGGGCCCACCGCCGCAAGGTCTCGTAATCGACGGACCCGCAGAGCCACTTCCCGGTCCTCTTGTTGTAGAAGAAAGGGACCCCGCCGCAGTAACCCTTGTCCAGCTGGCGCATGAGGGCTGCGTTCTTCTCGTTGTGCCAGACCTCCAGCCTCTGTATCTCTATCCGCTCCTCTGCCCTGAGCCTCTCTATGAGGGGCTCCACGGCCTTGCAGTGGACGCACTCGGTACCGTAGAACTCCAGGAGATCCTCCTCCGGCATGCCTCACCCCACTAATACCTTCCTCCTTCCCCTCTTCATATATTTTTAGCCTGCTATGGGCAAGCACTCCCTCTACCCTTAAATAATCAGAGGCCTCATATAAAGTCCCATGTCCGAGGCCTCCAAGGTCATCGAGAGGGACAGGAAGGTGATCCCAAACCTCACCAGGGCCCCCTATCCGCTGGTGGTGGAGAGGGCCGAGGGTTCCTACATCTGGGACAGGGACGGCAAGAAGTACCTGGATTTTGCCTCGGGGATAGCGGTGGCTGCTGTTGGGCACAGCCACCCCCGGGTGAAGGAAGCCGTGAAAAGCCAGCTGGAGAAGGCCTCCCACGCGGCCTTCGCCGATTTTTATGCCGAGGTCCCGGTGGCACTGGCGGAGAGGCTCTGCCACATCACCGGCTACGGGAAGGTCTTCTTCTCCAACTCCGGGACCGAGGCCGTGGAGGCTGCCATCAAGCTGGCCCGGTTCCGCACCAAGAGGGGGAAGCTGGTGGCCTTCTACGGCGCCTTCCACGGACGGACCTACGGCTCCCTCTCCCTGACATCCTCCAAGCTCATCCACAAGACCCATCTGGGCCCCTTCCTCCCTGAGGTATACCATACGCCCTACGCCGACTGCTACCGCTGCCCCTTCGGGCGGGAGGAGCCCTGCGATACGGAGTGCGTAGCCTTTATGGAGGAGGTCCTCTTCAGGAGGGAGTGCAACCCCGAGGAGGTGGCCGCGGTGGTTACGGAGCCCATCCAGGGAGAAGGCGGGATTATCGTTCCACCTCCTGAGTTCCATAAGAAGGTGAAGAGGCTCTGCAAGGTCCACGGG
>JACQPM010000131.1 GCA_016207475.1 Methanobacteriota archaeon
AAAGGGCCCTCCTGGCCCGCCACCTGAGAGGCGGGAAGATACTCGATATAGGGTGCGGCGGCGGCTTCCACTCCAGGACCCTCTCGGCCCATGGGAGCGTGGTAGGTCTCGACATCTCCCCTGCCATGGCGGCGGAGGCGAAGAGTTCCACGGGAGGTCCATGCGTAGCGGGGGAGGCCATGAGGCTCCCATTCCGGGGCGGAACCTTCGATTCCGTCGTATGCATCTTTGGCGCCCTCAATCACGTGAAGAACCTCGGGAGGGCGCTGAAAGAGGCCATGAGGGTGCTGAAGCCGGGCGGGGTTCTCATCTTCACCGTGGCCAACAAGTGGTCCATGGCGTGGTATCTCAGGCAGGCGAGGCGGGGACGGCTGAGGGCCGTCCGCCGGTCCCTGGGGCGGAGGGGAGGGGAGGTGAGGAGGTCCGTGGGCAGCGAGTGGTACTCGGTCTACACCAGGTTCTACTCCATGGCCGAGGTGCGGGAGCACCTTGAGGACTTCGTCCTCCTGGAGGCCTGTGGCCTCACTTCAGGCGGGCGTGTATGGGGCTTCCCCCTCTCTCACGGGTGCGAGTACCTGGGGTTCGTGGCCCTCCGACCGAAGGATTCATATCGCCGGAGGTAGAGGCCAGGACATGGATTACCTCAAGTATATCCTCCTGGCGCTGGAGGAGGCAGGGGAGAGGGGGATCGACTTCTCCCGCCTCATCTACGAAGACCTGGAGGTCCTGAGGCAGAACGAGCTCATAGACGAGTGCGGGAAGAACACATTCTGCCTTACGAGGAAAGGGCTCTTCACCGCCGAGAGCCTGAGAAAGAAGCTCCTCCAGCCTGAGCCGTGAACCCCGCTACTCCTCGAATCTGATCTTCAGCTCCTTCTTCTCCAGGGCCAGGTACCGGGAGGTGTTCCCCACCTCGATCCAGGCGGCGTTCATGATACCGACCGGCACGAGGCAGGTGGGGGTGAACCGGGATTCGAGAATGAGCTTGAAGAGCCTGGACCTGCGGGGGTCCGTCAGCTCCTCAGAACCGAGGGTATCCAGTTCCCGGGCCACTTCCTGGATCTTCTTGCAGTCGCTGAAGATCTTGAGCCTGACCCCGTCCCCGTCCCTCTCGGCCCTGATCTTCGTCCTGTAGCCGCAGAGGGGCATCTCCACCGTCACCTTGGTGGTCATCTAACTGCCGCCCCTGACTAACGTCCTGCCCCTTTTTGATAAAGTTATATACCCTCCTGGGCAATTATAACCCTATGAGGATCCCCTACTTCGGGAGGCTCAGCCTCCGCTGGTGCATGGGGTGCAACGTCCCTGTCTTGGGGGAGAGGTGCGGGGTCTGCGGCGGCACGACTGCAGAGGTCCAGATCACGCCCCCTGGGGACGCGAGGCCCGCCTTCCAGGGGGACGTGGAGCTCATAAACAAGACCCTGGAGCGCCAGTTCGGCTGCCGCCTCCTGCCGGAGGACAAGGTCGTGGTCCTGAACAAGGCCTCGGGCCTGGAGAGGTTCGACGAGGTGGTGATGGACGGGGATGTCCTGGGGGCCCTCAGGTACGATCCGGCGAGGCGGGCCTTCGAATTCCTGCCCAGGCTCGAGGGGGCGCGGAGGATATGGGCCCTCTCCAGGAGGAAGTACGTGGAGGTCGATCCTGGGGCTATGCCCCATATCGAGAGAGGGGCCTCCGTCCTCATGCCCGGCGTGAAGGATTTCGACAGAGGGATAGAGAGGGATGAGGAGGTGATCGTGGTCTCCGGCGGGGAGGTCATAGGCGTCGGGAGGTCGAGGCTCTCAGGGGAGGAGGCACTGGCCGCTACCAGGGGGGCCTTCGCCAAGACCAGGCGGGGCGGCCCTCCCGAAGGACCGCAGGTCCTGAAGGGAGGGCAGGACTGGTCCCTGGCGGTAAGGGCCAATGGGCATGTCCTGGAGAGGTGCGAGAGCGAAGCCAGGGAGTTCATCTCCAGGGTGGCAGAAGGGCCCCTCCCTAAGGCCGTCGCCTTCTCAGGGGGGAAGGACAGCCTGGCAACCCTCCTCCTGGTGAGGAAGGTCCTCCAGGACTTCTCGGTCATCTTTGTGGACACGGACGTGGAGTTCCCGGAGACCCTGGAGTACGTGGAGAGGATAGCCGCTAGGCTGAGCCTTCGCCTCCTGCGGGGCTCTTCGGGCGGGCGTTTCTGGCGGGGCCTGGAGTACTTCGGCCCCCCAGGGAGAGACTACAGATGGTGCTGCAAGGTCTCGAAGATGGGCCCCACTGCCAGGGTCATAAAGGAGCACTTCCCGGAGGGGTGCGTCAACTTCGTGGGGCAGAGGCGGTACGAATCCGAGGTGAGGGCCAAGAGCGGGAGGGTCTGGAGGAACCCGTGGCTCCCCAACCAGCTCGCTGCCAGCCCCATCCAGGACTGGACAGCCCTCCACATATGGCTCTACCTCATGAGGGAGGGGGTGGAGGTGAACAGCCTCTACGCCCGGGGCATGGAGCGGATTGGGTGCTGGGCCTGCCCGGCCTCGGACCTCACCGAGCTGGAGATACTCAAGGGCACCCACCCGGACCTATGGTCCTCCTGGGAGGGGAGGCTGAGGGAGGCGGGCATCCCCGAGGAAGAGGTGGCAGGCGGGGGCTGGAGGTGGAAGGAGCCCCCAGACCAGAGGTCCGGAGGGGGGCGGCGGCTGGGGGAGCTCCGGTACAGGCTGGATGGAGGGGCCTGCAGCGGGACCTTCGGTGCCCTGGACATGGAGGCGGTGGCGAACCTGGCCAGGGCCCTGGGACCGGTGGTCCTGGAAAAGGATGCCATCCGGATAGGTGATTCCAGACTATACAGGGACGGGTCCTTCCAGGTTCCCGAAGGGGAAGGGGAGGAGGGGGTGAGGGACCTCCTGGGCTTGGTGGAGAGGTCCAGGCACTGCCTCGGGTGCGGTGTCTGCCTGGCCCAGTGCCCTGCCGACGCCATCGAACTGGCGAATGGCAGGGCAAGGATAGAGGGGAACTGCCGCTCCTGCGGTAAGTGCCACCGCCGGTGCCCCATCGTACGGTACGGGGCGAATAATATGCCGCTGGTGAGGGCATGAGGAGGGTGGAGGTCCACAGGGTGGAAGGGGGGAACTCCATGCAGCGGTGGTGCCAGGTGCGGAACCCCCTCAGGGTCTGTCTGAATTTCGCTGTCATATACGTCTGCCGTTTCCTACCTTCCCTCGGGCTGAAGAACCTCCTCTACAGGGCCATAGGGATGCGGGTCGGGAAGGGGGCCTCGGTGGGTCTCATGGCCATGTTCGACATCTTCTTCCCGGAGCTCATCGAACTCGGAGATAACTGCGTCATAGGCTACAACGCAACCCTCCTGGCCCACGAGTACCTCGTGGGGGAGTGGCGTACGGGGGAGGTGAGGGTGGGGAAGGGGGTCATGATCGGCGCCAACGCGCTGGTCCTGCCGGGAGTCGCCATAGGCGATGGGGCCACCGTGGGGGCCTGCTCCCTCGTCAACAGGGACGTGAGGCCCGGCACCATGGTCGGCGGGGTGCCCATAAGGGAGATCGAGGTGGAGTGAAGATTTTTAGGCTAATCAATACATGACTAGAGGTCTTTTCAAAAATACTTAAAGTCATGACTCAACTATATAAACTAAAAGAAAAGCAAGTAAACCTAAAATAAAGGTGAGAGTCCGCTGGCGAGGGCTGTGAGATGGAGGTGATGAAGCGTAACATCCTCAGTACGTTTGTGCTCCTTCTCCTCCTCGGCATCCTCCTGCTGGGCTATTTCGGTCGGGCTACACCAACAGCGCCAGACAAGGGCCGATGTTCAAGCCCCTACGATGGGACGTGGATCGGTACCCTGGTCGGTGTGAACGAGAGAAAGGACTTCAGGCCCATGTTCAGGGAGGGTATCGCGTTCGATCTCACCCTCGAGCTGTCGTGCACCTCGACGGACGGGAATGTGACGTCGCTGGACGTCACCGAGATGAGGGCCTCTCACT
>JACQPM010000139.1 GCA_016207475.1 Methanobacteriota archaeon
GCCGCGTCCCTGGGGCCCACGTAGCCCACGATCCCGCACATCGCCTCAACATTGGCGGGGTATGTTTATATTCCCTTCTCCTCCAGGACTCGCTTCATCTCTCTCTTGAGGACCTTGTTGACCAGCTCCCCGTCGGCCCTGCCCCTGACCTCCTTCATCACCACCCCCATGAGGGGCTTAAGGGCTCCGAGGCCTTTCTCTCTCACGAAATCTGCCCTCTCCTGGAGGACCCGCCTGACTACCTTCGCTACCTCCCCCTCCCCCATGGAAGTCACGCCCATGCCGGCCATGACCTCACGGAACTCCTTCCCGGGGCTCCTGGCCATGGCCGTCAAGAGGTCCGGTATGGCCTCCTTGGCCACCTCCCCACTGGCCACGGCCCCGAAGATCTCCAGCAGGGCCTCCCTGGGGAGCTTATCTACGGCCACCCCTCCCCTCCTGAGGTCCGTCAGGGTCCCCAGGAGGGTGTTGGCCACGACGGCTGGCGGTAGATGGAACTTCCCCAGGGCCTCCTCGAAGAGGTCGGAGTGATCGGACCTGACGAGCTGGGAGGCGAGCTCCGGGCCGAGACCATAATCCCTGGCGAACCTCCCGGCCTTGGCCTCGAAGAGCTCGGGAGCCGCGGCTCTCGCCCTGGCCTTCCGCTCCTCGGTCACGGCCACGGGGGGTATGTCGGTCTCGGGATACATCCTGCTGGCCCCAGGGAGGGGGCGCATGTAGGCGGTGGTCCCATCCTTCTGGGCCACCCGTGTCTCCTCTGGGACGCCCCGCAGGGCCATGCACGCCCTCTGGACCACGGCCTGGAGGGCCCTCTCCGCCGCCCTTCTCTCCTCTGCCACCAGGACAAAGGCGTCCTCGGGGCCCAGGACCAGGACCTTCGAGGTCCCGTCCACCTCCCCCTGGCTTATGCCGTAAGACGGGAGCTCGTCCAGGTGGAAGATCCCCTTTGCCCCTGCCGTCCTGGCGTACTGGGCGAGCTCGGGCCCCAGGTTTCCTTTCAGGAGCCCCCGGAAGCCCCTGAGCCCGACGGCCAGCACGGAGCCCCCCTCCCCCAGCTTCCTGCCTATGACCTTGGAACCGGTAACCCTGAAGACCTCTGTAAGATCTTGAACCATCGCCCCCAGCTCTTCTTCCCTTATCCCCCTCCGCTCCAGCTCCATCTTGGCCTCCAGGAGCCTCTTCTGCCTGGCCACCTCGCCTTCCACGATGGCCGGTATCTGGTTCAGCTCCTGGACCCCCTTCACCTCCACCCTCGCCCCGCCCTCGATGGAGATGTTCACATCCTGCCTTATGGTCCCTATCCCCCTCTTCACCCGCCTGGTGGCCCTGAGCATCTCCCCGATCTTCAGGGCCACATCCCTGGCCTGCTCTCCGGACCTCATATCCGGGGCCGTGGCGATCTCTATGAGGGGTATCCCGAGCCTGTCCAGGCGGTAGGTCACAGCCCTCCCATCCTCCCCCATCTTCCGGGCCGCCTCTTCCTCAAGGCAGATGGTGGGGATGCCTATCCTGCCGCCCTCAGTGTCCACGTAGCCGTCCATGGCCACGATGGCGGTCCTCTGGAAGCCCGAGGTGTTGGAGCCGTCGATGACAAGCTTCCTCATGAACTGTATCTCGTCGACCGCCCGGGCATTGAGGAGGGCCGCCACCTGGAGGGCGATCTCTATCGCCTCGTCGTTGGGTGGGTGAGGAGGCTCCTCGTCCGCCTCCACGAGGCAGGTGGTATTCCTGTAACCCTCGTAGACGAAGGACCTGCCCTTCAGGAATTCCAGCATGGCCGCCATGTCGGTCTCCCCCAGCTCGCTCTGGGTAGGCCTGAGCCTCCTCTCTATCTTGAAGTCCGCCTCATCTTCCCTTAGGAGCGACGGGCAGGCACAGAAGAGCTTCCTGGTCTCCAGCTGCTGGTGTATCTCGAAGCCTATCTTCATGGTCAAACCAGGAAGGTGTCCGTCCCTATGGAGGGGCCCATCTCTCCCACCAGGTCCGTCTCCATGAGACTTTTTGCCTCCTCATAGCTCTTGGCCCTCCCCAGGGCGCACATGAGCTTCACGTAGGCCACCTCCGGCAGCATGGTCCCGCCAGATATGACCCCGCTGGTGAGGAGTTCCCTGCCTGTGGAATAGACCTTCATGTCCACCCTCCCGTAGAGGGTCTGGGTGGTCATGACCACGGGCTTCTCCTCCTCCCTCGCCCTGGCTATGGGCTTCAGGAGGTACTCCGGCACGTGGCCCAGGCCCGTACCCTCCAGCACGATGCCCTGATGGGTGTCCACGGCCCTTTCCAGGAGCTCCTGCCCCATGCCAGGGGATATCTTGAGGAGGGCCACCCTCTCCTCCAGCCTAGCGTCCACCTTCACCTCCACCCCGTCCTTCCGTCTCTTGTACTCGGAGAGTGGCCTGATGCCTCTCTCCGTCACCTCCCCCAGGGGAAGGGTGTTTATGGACCTGAATGCATCCCTCCTCGATGAGTGCATCTTCCTCACCTTCGTCCCCCGATGGACGAGGCAGCGGTCGTCGCTGCTCGAGCCGTGCATCACCACCGTCACCTCCCCCAGATCGGAGCATGCCGCCCTGACGGCGGAAACGAGGTTGAGAGAGGCATCGGAAGATGGCCTATCCGAAGAGCGCTGGGAACCCACGAGCACCACCGGCTTCCACAGGTCCTGAAGCATGAAACTGAGGGCGGTGGCGGTGTAGGCCATGGTATCGGTGCCGTGGGCTATGACGACCCCCACGGCGCCTCTGTTCAGCTCATCGGCGCAGGCCCTGGCTATTTCCGTCCAGTGGCTGGGGGTCATGTTCTCGCTGAGGATGTTGCAGATGGCCCTTGTCCTTATATCGGCCAGACCCGCGAGCTCCGGCACGGCCGTCAGGAGCTCCTGGGCGGTGAAGGAGGGATGTACGGCACCAGTCCGATAATCGACCCTGGAGGCTATGGTACCCCCGGTCCCTAAAATCGTGACCTGGGGTTTCGTTGGATCGGCCGGTATTGTGGCGCCTCTTTTAATCTCCCTCGGCGCCCCCTTTTGGACCACTTCCACCTCGGCACCTGAGGTGCCTATGCCTATGTTGTAGCCGTTCTTGAGCTTCAGGACTATGTGCTCTTCGTCTCCTAGCTCGGTGCGAGGCATGAGGACCCCGTCGTAGATGGCGCCGTCCTTCCGCACCCTTATCAGGTCCCCGACCCCTGCGTCCCCCAGGATGGAGGCCGCCCTTCCGCGGTAGCTCACTTAACCAGCCCTCCCACGGCCTTCAGGAGGGCCTTCTTGGAGCCCTCTACCCTGGCCCTCCTCTCATCCAGCGCCCTCCTCTTGGTGCCCAGCGCCTTCTTCCTTGCCGTTGCCATCGCCCGGACCATCGGCTGGGAAGGCCCCCCCAGGACCTTTCTGGCCTCCACGGCCCTGCGGGGCGAGAGGGTCCTATTAACGGCCTTCTCATCCAAACCCAGGCGCCTGCCGAGGATCTCCCTGGCAGCCTCCTCCAGGAGGGGGGCATCGAACTCACCACCCCCGCGCCGGATACTCCTGGCCACGGCCCTCCCCACGATCTGGTGGGCCACCCTGAAAGAAAGCCCCCGCTTCCGCACCAGGAGGTCTGCCAGCTCCGTGGCCGTCAGGAAGCTCCCTCC
>JACQPM010000133.1 GCA_016207475.1 Methanobacteriota archaeon
AAATAGATAATTAAAGCAAGTATCGTCTATTTTAAACCTTTTCCTTATGAACATGGAAGTCCTCTCCATATCTCTTTCTTCGGCGTGGTCTCCTATGCAGGGTGCGGTTGATTGGGCTCGTCTAGCCAATCCTTGTGGAGGGTAAGAAGAGAGACTCACCGTACTTGTCCCTGCCGAAGTCGGCTATGATCCCCTGCCCCTCCCGGCTGGTGAGGTAGTCGATGTAAGCCTCGGCCAGCCCGTGATTCACGCTCTGGTATTTCTCCGGGTTCACGGCCATGACGTGGTAGTAGTTGGCCAGGACCGGGTCCTTCTCGGCCAAGACGGTGAGGCCTATCTTCCCTCGCATGGCCAGGTAGGTCCCCCGGTCCGAGAGGGTGTAAGCCCCCTGGGCGTCGGCCATGACGATGGTGTCGCCCATCCCCTTCCCCACGGCCCTGTACCAAGTGCCGGAGGGGGTTATGTTGGCCGTGGCCCAGACCTCCTTCTCCTTGGTCTCCGTCCCGGACTTGTCGCCTCGGGAGAGGAATGCCGCCTGCGCCTGGGCGATCCTCCTGAAGGCCTCCTGGGCTCTCTGGAGCCCTTTTATCCCGGCCGGATCGGCCTCGGGCCCTATGATCACGAAGTCGTTGTACATGAGAGGCCTCCGATCGACAAAGAAGCCCTTCGCTACCGATTCCTCCTCCAGCTTGGGGGCGTGGGCCACGACCACGTCCGCCGCCCCCAGCTCCCCGATCTTGATGGCCTGTCCCGTCCCCGTGCAGGATATCAGGACCCTGACTTCGTACCTCTTCTCGAAACTCTCGGCGAGGGCGTGTATGATGCCCGTGTCGCAGGTGGTGGTGGTCGTGGCCAGGCGGAGCTCCTGGATGGCCGATGGCCTGGCGGTGAGGCAGCCCAGGGATAGGGTCAGCACCACGAGGACCAGGAGCGCGAGCTTCATCGCTAGCCAACTGAGCCAGCTTTCTTTAAATGTCCTTTCTCCTCGGCAGATGGCCTCAGTACCTCGCAACGCTTAATACTCATAGAATGCGATACTCCCCCATGAGATGGGCCCTCCCCCTCCTCCTGGTCTTCCTGGTCCTGGGATGCGCCCAGGCCCCCCAGGATAAAGTCTGGTCCAGCTACGACCCCCAGAACGCCACCCACAGGGAGGGACTGGAGGGGATATTCGAGCTCCTGGAAAAATATCCCGGGGGCTACGAGAGGGCGGTCCTGGAGTGCGCCCCCCAGTACTGCCGCGAACGCCGGGGGCTGGGAATACCGGCGCGGCTGGAGCTGGAAGAGGTGGCAGGGGAAGGAGCCGTGAGGCTCCTTGAGATCGTGGTGAAGGGTGAGAGGGACGAGGCCCGCGGGTACGGGAGCCCCTCCAAGGAGGGGCTCCTGAAGGCCGTGCGGGAGTACGAAGGGTCCGAGGACTACACCCTGGCCCTGGACCCGGCCGGCGAGGACCTCGCCTTCCTGGAAGCCTTCCTGGCCTACGCCTCAGGCGATGTGGGCTACCTCCGGACCCGCCTCCTCAACGCCTCCCTGGCCATGGCCGCCGCGGAGAGGCCCTACGGCATAAAGCGCACGGCCTACGCCCAGCTCTCGAACCTGAACCTCTACAGCGCCCTGGGGGATGGGAGGTACCGCATGAGGGCGGTGAACTACACCCGCCAGCTCCTTGCCCTCCAGGGGGAGGACGGCGCCTGGAGGGCGCTCCCTGGGGAGCCCAGGTCCTCCAACGACCGCCTGGAGTCTGCAATGGGCACCTGGGCCCTGAGCGAGGCCTACCTCACGGGCCTGAGGGAGCCGGGGCTGGCGGATGCGGTAGTGAAGGGGGGGGATCACATGCTCAGGGACGCCGTCAACCTGAGGCGGCGGATCACCGGCTTCACCGTGGGCTACAAGCCCAACGCCCTGGGTTTCATGGCCATCGCCCTCTCGGAAGCCTCCCTGGCGGCGGCAGATGCCCACAGGACCACGGGGGACCCCAGGTACCTGGAGAGGGCAGAAGCCTACAGATCAATGGCCCTGGAGCTGGGGGACGACCTCCTCAGGATGCAGAACCCCGATGGCTCCTGGTACGACGGTCCCTACCATACCGAGGACTACGGGGATTGGAGGGTGATAAGCTCCTGGTACCAGTCCATGGCCTGGTCGGGCCTCGCCCAAGCCTCCAGGGTCGCAGAGGGAGGCAAGAGGGAGGAGTACCTCCAGGGGGTGGCCCGGGGGATGAGATGGGTCCGGGCCATGGAAATGCCAGGGGGCGGATACAGGGGCACCCTCTATCCCAACGGGTCCATGACCGAGGACGACGCCGGGAGTACTATGGTCCTCCAGGGCTTCGCCATAGCCAACTCTGCAGGGATCGACACCCGGGGAGAGTACCTCCTCCTCTTCCTCCATGCCAGGGGGAACGAGAGGTGGGACGGGAACATGGCCTTCGCCTACTCTGAGATGCTCAAAGGTCTGAGCGGGAAGGCTCGCCCCAGTCCCCTCCGCGTCGTCCTGAGCTTCGACGTGGAGACCCCACGGTGCATAACCAACCTGCCCGAGATTCTGGCCTTCCTGGAGGAGCGCAATGCCAGGGGCACCTTCTACTTCACCGGCGCCATGGCCGAGAGGTACCCTGGAGGCGTGAGGTCTGTGCTGGAGAGGAGACACGAGGTGGGGAGCCACGGCTACGCCCACGAGTTCCCGGTCTTTAATCGGGGAGATGCGGCCATCCTGGCCGGGGCCCATGGCAGGCCCATGGAATCGGTCTGGGACGGGAGCGCCAGGACCAGGGATGGGTACCTGGAGGCCCTGGGACAGGCTCGAAGGGCCTTGGAAGGGGCCGGCGCCAAGCCGCGGATCTACCGCTCCCCTGTCCTGGCGCCCAGCCTGACGAGGGACCTGGCCTACCTCCGGGCCCTGGAGGAGGCGGGCTTCACCGTGGACAGC
>JACQPM010000134.1 GCA_016207475.1 Methanobacteriota archaeon
ATGATCCTGGAGGCGGCGCGGAGGGGCCTCAGGATAGGGGAGGTCCCCATCTCCTGCGTCTATGGCTCCGAGACCTCGTCGGTGAGGCCTGTTAGGGATACCCTGCGGGTCATGTACCATATCTTCCGGTTCCTTCTCGGGAGGGGCAGGAGTGATAATATACACCGATAGGTACCTGGTCCACGACCTGCCCACCCACCCGGAGAACGCCCAGAGGTTGAAGGCCATTATGGCCTTCCTCGAGAAGGACGGCTTTCTCGATAAGGTCCGGGTTGTGGAACCCCTGGCCGCTGGGGAGGAGGAGATCCTGAAGGTCCATACCCGGGGCCACCTAGCCCGTGTGCGGGAGGTCTCTGCGGCCGGGGGGATGCTCGACCCCGATACGTATACGACGCCCCAGAGCTACGAAGTGGCCCTTCTGGCTGTCGGGGGCGTCCTGAGAGGAATCCGGGAAGGAGGGAACTCCTTCGCCCTCGTCAGGCCCCCTGGCCATCACGCCGAGGGGGATAGGGCCATGGGCTTCTGCCTCTTCAACAACGTCGCCATAGGCGCGATGTACGCGCTGGAGGAGATGGGGATCAAGAGGGTCTTCATCCTGGACTACGACGTCCACCACGGGAACGGGACCCAGAGGGCCTTCTACTCGGACCCCCGGGTCCTCTACGCCTCCCTCCACCAGGCCCCCCTCTACCCAGGGACCGGGAGGATGGAGGAGGTTGGGGCCGGGGAGGGGGAGGGCTTCAATATAAACGTCCCCCTGCCGCCCGGGACCGGGGACAAGAGCTACCTCAGGGCCCTGGAGGAGGTAGTGATACCGATGGCCGCCCAGTTCAAGCCCGAGCTGATCCTCTGCTCCGCAGGTTACGACGGCCATCACCGGGACCCTCTGGGAGGCCTCCTCCTGACCGCCGAGGCCTACCGCCGCATCTCCGAGCTCCTCCTCACCCTCCGGGCACCGGTGGTAATGGCACTTGAAGGGGGCTACAGCCTGGAAGCCCTGCCCTTGGCTGTTGAAGCTGCCATGGGCCCCCTCTTCGGGATCGAAGTACCCAGAGGGAAAGAGGGGGCTGTGGAGGAGAGCCCAGGGGCTACGAGGGTGGTGGAGGAGAGGATAGAGACCCTGAGGAGGATCTTGGCGCCTTATTGGGGGAAGGGTTAGGGGCCGTCAGTCTGTCTCGAACTTACAGGTGCTGGACCACGCCCCCCAGTTCCCGGCCGTGTCCTGGGCCTTGACGTGCCAGTAGTACTTCGTGTCCTTGTCGATGCCGTCGGAAGAGCCCACGGAGTACCAGATGCTGTTGGTGAAGCCATCGAAGACGATCTCCTGCACGAAGTTCCCGAAGGAGTCGGTCTTGCTGCTCTCGGATATCTGGAGCCGGTACTGGAGGATGCCGCTCTCGGGGTCCGTCACGGCGGACCAGCTCAGGTTCACGGGCCTGTCCTCATCTGGGCTGAAGCTGCAGGGGTCGAGGCCAGTGGGCGCTCCTGGTGGGGTCACGTCGTAGCCCACGAGCCCGCCGGCCCCGACCTTTATCAGGAGGGAGTTTAGGTTGCCCACGAAATAGACATCGCTGCTCACGGAGGTGACGTTGTAAGGGGCGCCGGTGAAGTTGACGTAGAGGACCCCGCTGGCGTTAACCCTGGAGGTCGTGATCTTGAACTTATCGATGGTCAAGTTTATCATGAAGCGTTCGGAGGTGGTTCCCTCTATATCAGGCACCCACTGATTCCGCACGTGGTCCTCGATGGTGGCGTTGTCGTATCCGTGGAGCGTGACGAGGTCCTTTGCCGTATTCTCCCAGTCCATCTCCACACCCGTGGCGATGTAGTGGACCTTGTCGGCCTTTATGGCCGTGATGGACCCCGCATCTCCGACCCGGGTCATGGCCGAGAAGGAGGCGGCCAGGATTATGGCCGGGATTACGAGGAGGAAAGCGGTGGCAGTGAAGACGAAGGCGCGCCCCATCTAATCCCCCCATAACTTGAGGGTGACCACGTAGTGCTTCAGCATGAAGAAGGCCGAGTCCACATTCACCTGCCCTTTCTTCTCCACTATGGTGTTGGACCCGCTCAGGTCCACCCTGGTGAGGGGGAGCTGGTTGAGGACCCCGCCCAGCTCGCTGCCGGCGGCGTTGATGGAGTTGTTGTAGTTGTTGAAGAAGGTGGTGCCGGAGGCCGTGGCGTTGAAGATCCTCTCGCTCTCCGCCATGGGGATGCCTACGAAGAGGTTCGGGGCTAGGGACCTGGAGTACTCGTTGAGGTCTATGCTGGCGGAACTGGCGGTGGTCTCGTTCTTTGTGGTGGCGTTTATGAGCCCCGAGGGGCTGCACGCGCCCGAATTTATCTCGACGTTCAAGACCCCCGAGGTCGAGGAGCTCAGCCTTATGTCCGTTATGTTGAAGCAGGCCCCCCTGAGGACCTGGAGCTGGAGGGTGTCCTTGATGGTGTAGTTGTTGTCGGCCACGTTCTTCCGCCAGACCTCCACCGTCACATTCCCGGTCTCGCCGGGCAGGACGGAGCCCTCAGTGGCGACGTATATCTTGCCCACCTGCCCCATCTTGGCCTGGACCCTGAGGCGGTAGTTGGCATCGGAGCTGGTGACATTCGTGCTGGTGGTGGCGCCCAGGTTATAATTCGCCGACTGGAAGGCGGCGTATATCACGTCGGTGGCCCCCACCGTCATGTTCTCGTAGTCACTGGGCATGGGGTAGGGGTCCAGGATCGTGCTCATGTTGTAGGTCAGGGTACCCCGGCTGGCGTTGTCCAGGATGAGCTTCAGCTGGGTCAGTCCATTGACGGCATCCGCCTTCCCCTGGGCATTGGCCCTGGCAGTGAGCTGGTCGAGCATGAAGTCCAGGGTATTGTCGGAGGAGCCCCAGTAGGTGGAGAAGTTGCCCAGCCGGGTGGTGACGCCGCTGATGCTGTTCCACTGGATGCCGGTGGGATAGTCCGTTATTATGGTCCCTTTCCCACCATGGCTCGTCACGCCCACCATGGCAAGGAGGAGGGTGGTGAGGGCATCGGCCTCGTCCTGGGTCTCCACGAAGTTCTTCACCAGGATGTTGGGGAAGACGGTAATGTTCCTGGCCTCGCTCCCGATGGCGATCACGTTACCTGTGGCGATGATATCGGTGGTGTTGGATGGCGCCCCCCTCGCGAGGTTCACTGCCACAACCCCCGTCTCTGGGTCCTCCACCAGGTAGCTGTAGTTCAGGTAGCTGGGGACGATCCACTGGAGGGTGGTGTTCAGGTCCGTCACGTTGGTAGACCTGGTATCGCCCCTTATCTCCATGATCCTGAGGATATCGTGGGCCATGCGCTCCTTACCCAGGAGGTTCTGCTGCAGGTAGAGGCTCCCCCCGCCCCCAATGTGGGAGATTGCCCCCAGTGCCAGGAAGAGGGGGATGAGGGCCAGGACCGCGTCCATGGTGAAGATGAAGCCCTTGCTCACCTCCCCACCTCCAGCCGCAGGCGCACGGCCTGGGGCTCGTTCAGAGCAGCGTACTCAGTCACGCTGCTCTGGGGGATGCTGAGGGGGGCCTTCAGGACATAGAAGTCGGCCCCGTTGACGTTGGGGGACCCGGTGGCCCTTATGTAGACGTAGTTCGTGCCTACGACGAGGGTGAAGTCCGAGCCTATATTCCTGGTCCCCCACTCCTTACCGCTGTTGCCGAAGGAGGAGGAGAAGAGGTCCTGCTTCGGGCTGCCGAGGTTGGAGCACTTGTCGCAGCAGTCTACCTGGGCCGACCTGTGGGCGTACTCAGCGTTCACCCCCCCGTCGCTGGCATACCCCAGCCAGTAGTTGAAGTTCGAGAGTTCGTCGGCCTTTATGGTGAAGGCCATCTCGTAGATGAACTGGTTGGCGGAGCAGGTGGTGCAGCACCTCTCCGAGGCCTCCTTGTCCCCGTGGGCTATCTGGTGGGTTTCTCCCAGGACGTTGAGGACGTAATAGAGGAGGTTCCTCTCCACCACCGCCAGGTCCGTGACGTTGGTCTTGGTCCCGTTGCAGACTGTTATGTTCAGGGTGACACCCTCCAGCCCCCGGATGGTGAGGTTGTAGTAGGGGTACCGGTTGTTCAGGAGCTGGTTGACGTGGGTGACATTCAGGATCGCCATCTTGGTCTCGTCGATGAGGATGGGGACCGTGTAGTTCTTTGCGGGGTCGTAGTAGGCGATGCCTGGGACCGTGGGAGGGTTGGTGGAGTTCCAGTCGAGAGGCATCCCCGGGGTCTTCGCCAGGGCGTCGGCGGCGTCGTTGGCAGCCCGTTGGATGGAGTAGCCCACGGCGTACTCCTGGACCTGCGTTACTACGCCTCCCATGGCGTTGGCCGAGACCCCCAGGACTATGGTCAGGGGGATGAGGGCCAGGAGGAGGTCCAAGGTGAAGAGCTGGGCCCGGGATGGCATGCGTATCTATTGGTGCCGGCGGATTTATACCTTTCCACCAACTACTCCAGGACCCTCCCCTCGGGGTCTATCTCCCCCCTCCTGATCCGCGTGGCCGATATGGGCCCGCCGTCCTCCGCCAGGACCCTGGGGACGACGATGAGCTCCAAGGGCTGATGCCCGCTCTTGCGACGGAGGGCGTTGATCTCCTCCCCCCTCCGCCTCGTCTCCACGGAAACCACCAGCGCCTCCAGCGACCCGTCGGTCACTGCCGGGCCGTAGGGGTCCCGGAGTTCTACCACCTCGTACCTCCCCTTGAACCTGCGGTCGAGGAACCGCCTCAGGCCCTCCTCCCTCTCCCCGTACGGAGCCACCCCCCTCTTCTCCAGCATCTCCCTGGAGGTTAGACCTATTACGACGTGCCCACCGACCTCGAAGGCCTTCTCCAGGAGCTTTTTATGGCCCTTGTGGAGGATGTCGAAGGTCCCACCAAGGGCGACCTTCCCGAAGTGCATGGGGGGGTATTTTTATAAGTGGCGGTAGATAATCCCTTCTATGGGCACGGGAAGGCTGGAGAAGGCCCTGGGCCACCTCTGCGCAGGTGATATACCGGTTGGTATCGTCCAGAAGCCCGAGAGCATCTTCTACCTGACTGGCTTCTACCCCTCCTCCTCGGCCGTCCTCCTCCTCAGGGCCGAGCCCCTCCTGCTCTTATCCCAGATGGACGGGCCGAGGCTGGGCGAGGTCAGGGGCGTGAAGGCCAAGGTGGTGGAGAAGTTCGAGGGGGACCTGAAGCGGCTTGGGCCGAAGGTGGGGGCGGAGAAGGGTACCGTATCCCTGGCTTTCTACGAGAAGTACCTCAAGGGGAAAGAGGTCGTGGACCTGGACTTCCTCCAGAGGATGCGCTCCGTGAAGGATGAAGGGGAGGTGAGGGCCATAAAGCGGGCGATCAGAGTGGCTGAGGGTGCCATGGGGGAGGTCCTGGAATCCGTGATGGTGGGAGGGGAGTCGGAGAGGGGACTGGCAGCCAGGGCGGAGTACCTGATAAAGGGGAGGGCTGAAGTGGCCTTCGAGGCCATCGTGGCCTCGGGCAGGAACTCCACCATCCCCCACCACAGGCCTACGGACAGGACGGTGAGGGCCGGCGACGCGGTCATAGTGGACCTGGGAGCCCGGGTGGGCCACTACAACTCCGACATGACCAGGACCCACGTACCGCCCACGGGGGAGGAGCTGTACGAGATCGTCCTGGAGGCCCAGGAGGCGGGGATAAAGGAGTGTTACACAGGGAACGCCCTGAAGAACGCTGACCTGGCGGTGCGCCGGGTGCTCAGGGAGTACGGCTACGAGGATGCTTTTCTCCATTCTACTGGCCACGGGGTGGGGCTGGAGGTCCATGAGGGCCCCAGGCTGGCCAGGGATGAGAAGGGGCGGTTCGAGGCAGGGATGGTGGTGACGGTGGAGCCAGGCGTGTACAGTAAGAGGTTCGGCGTGAGGATAGAGGACATGGTCCTGGTGGGACCCAGACCCAGGGTCCTCAGCCGGTTCAGGAAGTAGCCATGGGCAGGATTGTGTACATCGACCCGTCCCTCTCGGGGGCCAGCGGGGATATGTTCCTGGGGGCCCTCCTGGACCTGGGGGCGGACCTGAAGAAGCTCAAGGCCGTGGCCAGGGGGGTCGCCAGGGTGAGCGGGTGCAAGGTGGGGCTGAGGACGGAGAGGGTCAAGAGGTGCGGCCTCGCGGCCCTCCGGGTAGCCGTGGAGGTGGAGGGGAAGGGCAGCACCGGCATAGGGTCCATGGCCGATATACTCCCTGTCATGGAGGGGCTGGGGCTCGGAGGGGAGGCCCGGCGCTTCGTGGAGAGGGCCTACAAGACCCTCATGAAAACAGAGGCCCGATCCCACGGTACGGTCCCCGAGAAGGTCCATCTGGAGGAGCTGGGCTCCGCGGACACCCTCCTGGATTTCGCCGGGACGGCGATCCTGGCAGAAGACCTGGGCCTCTTCAGTGGAGAAGTGGCCATATACTCGGGGCCGGTGGCCATGGGTAGAGGGCAGATCAAGACCCTCGGTGGGGTTATGCCTCTCCCACCGCCCGTGACCACCCAGATCCTCAAGGACTACAAGATACCTTTCCTTTTCCTGCCGGTGAAGGTGGAGCTGACGACCCCCACGGGGGCCACGATCCTGGCAGCCCTGGCCTGCAACTACTCAGAGCCCCCTGCCATGCGGATCGAGGCCGTGGGGATGGGAGCCGGTAGCATGGACCTACCATCGACGCCCAACCTCCTCAGGGTCCTGGACGGCGATGCCGCGGGGCCGGGCCCCTTCGTCTCGGTGCTGGAGACCAACCTGGACGACGTCACCGGGGAGGTGATGGGCTATACCATGGAGCGCCTCTACCGGGAGGGGGCCCTGGACGTCCAGATCGTACCCACCGTGACCAAGAAGGGCCGCCCTGGCCATATAATGATGGTCATCTGTACCCAGGCCCTGGAGGAGAAACTGGCTGGGATACTGATGGAGGAGACCGGTACCCTCGGGGTGAGGGTCGGCCTGGCCCACAAGCGGGTCGTCGCGG
>JACQPM010000135.1 GCA_016207475.1 Methanobacteriota archaeon
GTACAGGATAAAGGTGGAGGAGATAGCCAGGATCTGGGGGGAGGATCCAGAGAGCATAAAGAACGGCCTCAAGGTGGCGGAGAAGGCCGTCCCCAACATAGACGAGGACGCCGCCACCATCGCCGTAGAGGCCGCCAGGAACGCCCTCCGCATGGCGAGGATAGATCCCAAGAGGATAGGGGCAATATACGTCGGCTCCGAGAGCCACCCCTACACCGTCAAGCCCACGGGCACCGTGGTGGCGGAGGCGATAGAGGCCACCCCATGCCTCACCGTGGCCGACTACGAGTTCGCCTGCAAGGCCGGTACGGCAGGCATACAGAACTGCATGGGCCTCGTCTCCTCGGGGATGGTGGAGTACGGCCTCGCCGTAGGCGCGGACACGGCTCAAGGGGCGCCTGGAGACGCGCTGGAGTTCACAGCCGCCGCCGGCGGGGCAGCCTATATCATCGGGATGGAGGATACGATAGCGGATTTCGAGGGGACCTACTCATACACCACCGATACCCCGGACTTCTGGAGGAGGGAGGGCCAAGCCTACCCGAGGCACGGCGGCAGGTTCACCGGCTCCCCCGCCTACTTCAAGCACGTCCAGAACGCGACAAAGGGCCTCCTGGAGAAGCTCGGGCTCAAGCCTGGGGATTTCAAATACGCGGTCTTCCACCAACCCAACGGCAAGTTCCCCCGGGCGGTGGCGGAGGCCCTGGGCTTCACGCAGGAGCAGATAAAGGACGGCATGCTGGTGGACAGGATAGGTAATACGTATTCGGGCTCCTCTCCCCTGGGCCTCGCCCGGGTCCTGGACGTGGCGGAGGCAGGGGACCGGATTCTCCTCACCTCCTTCGGCTCCGGTGCCGGGTCCGACTCCTTCAGCATAATGGTCCAGAAAGCCATCGAAGGGAAGAGGGGGAGGGCGCCGCCGGTGGAGAGGTATATCGAAGGTGGGAAATACATAGACTATGCCACTTACATCAAGCTGAGGAGGAAGATCAAGGTATGAGGGTCGCGGTCCTGGGGGTCGGGGTAACGAAGTTCGGGGAGCACTGGGAGTCCTCCTTCAGCCAGCTCTTCGTCGAGGCGGGCTCCAAGGCCATCGTCGATGCAGGGGTCGATGGCAAGGACCTGGAGGCTATCTTCGTAGGGAACATGTCGGGCGGGAGGTTCATCGACCAGGAGCACGTCTCGGCCCTCATCGCCGATCACGCGGGCCTGACGCCCATACCCTCCTCGAGGCTGGAGGGGGCCTGCGCCTCCGGTGGCCTGGCCCTGAGGCAGGGGGTCATGGCGATACTCTCGGGCTTCCACGACGTGGTCGTGGTGGGCGGCGTCGAGAAGATGACCGACATCCTCTCGGAGGATACCACGGAGACGCTGGCCACCGCCGCCAATCAGGAGTGGGAGGCCTTCCTGGGGATGACCTTCCCCGGGCTCTACGCCCTCATGGCCAGGAAGCACATGCACGACTTCGGGACCACGAGGGAGCAGCTGGCCATGGTGTCGGTCAAGAACCACGCCAACGCCATGAACAACCCCAACGCCCAGTACCACTCGGCCATAACGGTGGGGGACGTCCTCAAGTCCCCCATGGTGGCAGATCCCCTTCGCCTCCTGGACTGCTCGCCCATAACAGACGGTGCCGCTTGCATGATCCTGGCCTCCGAGGAGAGGGCCAGGGAGTTCACCGACGCCCCTATATACATAACGGGCTCCGGGCAGGCGTCCAGCGCCCTCTCCCTCCACGATCGGAAGGCCATACCAGTGGTAGACGCCACGTCCAACGCGGCCCGGGAGGCCTACAGGAGGGCTGGGAAGGGTCCGAAGGATATAGGGGTGGCGGAGGTCCACGACGCCTTCACCATAGGTGAGATCGTGGCCATAGAGGGCCTGGGCTTCGTGGAGATGGGGGAGGGAGGCAGGGCCACTGAGGAGGGCATCACCCAGATGGGGGGCAGGATACCCGTCAACACCTCGGGGGGGCTCAAGGCCAAGGGGCACCCGGTGGGCGCCACGGGCATAGCCCAGGCTGTGGAGGTGACCCTCCAGCTCCGGGGGGCGGCAGGGAAGAGGCAGGTGGATGCGGACGTGGGCCTGACCCACAACGTGGGCGGCTCCGGCGGCACCGCCGTGGTCCACATCCTGGAGAAGGGGTAGCCATGAGCGTCCCGCGATTCTGGAGGAACCAGCAGTCCAGGTACAACCTGGTAGGCGTAAAATGCACTAACTGCGGGAGGACATACTTCCCGCCCAGGTCCCTCTGCCCAAGCTGCCGGAGGCTGGGGAAGCTGGAGAAGTTCAAGCTCCGGGGTAGAGGGGAGGTGGTCACGTATACGGTGATCCACACAGCCACCGACGGCTTCGGCGACCAGGTCCCATACGTCATGGCCATCATCAGGATGGAGGAGGGGCCGCAGCTCACGGCCCAGATAGCGGACTGTGACCCCTCGGAGGTCCGGATAGGGATGAAGGTGGAGGCCATCTTCAGGAAGATCCAAGAGGACGGGACCGCTGGGCTGATACACTACGGCTACAAGTTCAAGCTTCTGGAGGGCGGCAATGCTCTGTAAGGCCACGGAGGCGGAGCTCCTCAAGGTCGAGTGCCAGAGGGAGCCTGCCACCTGTGCCGTCTGCTGCATCTACCACGCCTGCGCCCAGCGATGGAAGACGCGGGAGGTCTGGAGGGACTGTGCCCAATTCACCAAGGGGAGATGCTCCTTCCAGGCCGAGGGATAGAGTAGAGGATATATATACCAATCGTACCTATAATAGGGGGCAGGAGGCACGCAGATGAAGATCCTTGTCCCTGTAGACGAGTCTGAATACGCCAGGGCCGTCGTCGAGGCCGCCGGAGAACTGGCCAAGAGGTATGAGGCCCAGATCCTCCTCCTCCACGTCTTCAACGAGAGGAAGTACAAGATGTACGAGCAGATGTACGAGGAGATGAACGAGGAGGTGAAGGGTGCCATCCCTCTGAGGACCGCAGAGGACTTCGAGCAGGACGCCACCATCCTGGCCGAGGGGGTAGGCGCCGGGCTCAAGGGGAAGGGTCTGAGAGCTAAAGCTCTGGGGCGGGTTGGGGACCCGGCGGAGGAGATCGTGAAGGTGGCGGAGGAGGAGAAGGTCGACATGATAGTCATAGGGTCCAAGGGGGCCACCAACGTGGAGAGGTTCCTCATAGGCCCGACCGCCAAGTTCGTGGCGGAGCACGCCCACTGCACGGTGATGATCATAAAGGGCAAGCGTTAGCTACCCTGGAAAGCCGTGATGGGGAGGGGGCCTATGGAGCAAACGAGAATTAGTATCTCCGCTCCATAGGCAAATGCCAATCGATAGATACCGATATTTAAATTTTTTGGTCAGGTTTTTTCTCCGTCCTCGCCTCTTCTTCCGGCAGAGCTTCCAAAAACTCCAAGAGCCTCTCATAGACAGACTTGGTAGGATACCAATCATCTTCCATCTTGAGCTTCTCTTTCAGGGCCCTCCAATCCTCCGCAGTGGTATCCCGCCTCATAGGCCCTCCGGAGCCTCCTTCCTCTCCATCCTTCCTCCCTCCCGTCGATCGTCGGATCGAGAGGCGCCTGGAAACGCCTGCCAGACGCCCCTCCCCATAGGCCCCCCCCATGATACGATAAGATATATTGTGTATTTAACTCCTATAACTAGATTTTTGATAATTTCTTTTCAGTTATCTTAAGAAAAATCCTTATCATGTTTTCCAGTTTTTAGCTGTAGATTATCTCAGAACTGCCTCACGATCTCCTCCCCCCGCATCACCTTCTCGCAGAAGTAGCACCGGAGCTTTATGGGCGACCGCTCCTCCACGACGAACCTCGACCTCACCTCCTCGAAGTGGGTGACGCAGTTGGGGTTGGCGCACCTCAGGACGCCCTCTATGGTCTCGGGGATGGAGACCTTCTTCTTCTCTACCACCTTGAAGCCCCTGATGATGTTTATCGTCGCCCTGGGGGCTATGAGGGCGATCTTGTCCACCTCCTCGGCCTTGAGCTCCCTCCCCTCGACCTTGACGATGTCCTTGGAGTCCACCTTGGCCGAGAGGACGTTCATGGCCACGGTGACTGGGGTCTTGGGGTAGTCCTTGGGGATCCCCAGGATCTTGAGGACGTTGAGGGCCTCCCCGCTGGTGATGTGGTCTATGACGGTGCCGTCCTTTATCTTCCGGACCTTCACCTCTTCCACCACTATACCGCCCCCATGAGGAGCCCCAGGATGGCCATGCGGACGGGGAGGCCGTAGTAGACCTGGTCGAAGTACTTGGCGTACCTGGTGCCGTCCACCTCGGCGGCGATCTCGTCCACCCTGGGGAGTGGATGGAGGATGATCAGGTTCTCCCGGGCGTTCCTGAGGGTCTCCATGGTTATCTTGTAGGTCCCCCGGACCCTCTCGTACTCCTCAGGGTCCGGGAAGCGCTCCTTCTGGATCCGGGTCACGTAGAGCACCTCCACCTTCGAGGCCACCTCGGCCAGGTCGTCCTCCTTGGCCACCCTGGGACCGAACTTCTGGAGGTCAGAGATGACCTCCCTGGGCATCTCCAGCCCCTTGGGGGAGGTGAGAGTCAGGTGGGCCCCGAACATGGCCAGGGCGTAGGCCAGGGAGTGGACCGTCCGCCCGTACTTCAGGTCACCCACCAGGGCCACCTCCACGTCCAGGCGCCCCTTCTCCCTCTTTATGGTGTAGAGATCCAGGAGGGTCTGGGTCGGGTGCTGGTTGGCCCCGTCCCCGGCATTGATGACCGGCTTCGAGGAGACCTCTGCCGATAGGCGTGCCGCCCCATCCCTGGGGTGCCTTATGGCAATGGCGTCGGAGTACCTCTCCACGGTCCGGATAGTGTCGGTGAGGCTCTCCCCCTTGGCCACGGAGGCGGTGCCGGCCCCCGAGAAGCCTATGGTCTTCCCACCGAGCCTCTGCATGGCGGCCTCGAAGGAGATCCTGGTCCTGGTGCTGGGCTCGAAGAAGAGGGTCGCAAGGGTCTTCCCCCTGAGGATATCGCCGGGCGGGGATAGCTCCATCCCCTCCGCAGTCCCCAGCATATGCTCGATCTCCTCCTTGGTGAGGTCGCGGATGGAGATCATGTCCCTGCCCCCGAAGTCCATGGCTGTTATTCGGCCAACAGGGGATTTATACCTTCCGTCAGAACCTCCTCCCGAAGGTCAGGTAGGCGGTGTGGCCCAGCATCCTGGTCTTGGGCCTCGTCCCCCACTCCGGGAACTCCATCTCCCTCTCGAAGATCTCCAGGGTCCTTATATCCCGGAAGCCCTCCTTCCTGAGGGCCTCGACGGACCTCCTGGCCTGTTCCACATAGGGGTTGTAGATGGCTATGCATCCGCCGGGCCTGAGGCGCTGGAAGGCGGACCCCGCCACGGTCCAGGGGTCCGGCAGGTCCAGGGTTATCACGTCCGCCTCCTCCTCGATCCCCTCCCGTATGTCCCGGAGCTTGAGCTCTATGTACTCGCTGAGCCCGGCTATGGCGAAGTTGCGCTGGGCTATGGCAGCGAACTTTTCCCTTATCTCGTAGGTGTAGACCCGCCCCCCCGGCCTGACGATATTGGCCAGGGTTATGGCCATCCCCCCGGAGCCGGTACCGGCATCCACGACGATGTCCCCAGAGCCGACGCCGGTATGGGCCAGGATAGTGCCCATGTCCTTCTTCAGGATGTAGGACCCAGCCCTGGGCATCTTCTCGTATATATCCACCGCCCTGGGGTTGGAGAGGAGGAACTCGTGGCCCAGGTGGGACTTCACAGTCCCAACCTCGGTCGCAGTCAGATCCACCACGCCGTACTCGGTATGGACCTTCTTGCCCTCTTCCACAAGCTTCTTCCTGTCCCGTTTGTCGACTAGGAGTTTCATATTCTTGGAAAGGTTATTATAGGCAATCTATTATTTATAATGGGGGGCCCCGAGATACTAGACCCTTACCTATCCAAGGAGGAGACCACCAAGATCCCCCTGGGGTGCGGCATAGACACCATCCTGGACGGGGGGGTGGAGACCAAGACCATCACCCAGCTCTATGGCCCACCGGCCTCCGGAAAGACGAACCTCTGCCTCCAGATGGCCGTGAACTGCGTCCGGCGGGGGAAGAAGGTCATATTCATAGACACGGAGGGGGGGCACTCCGTGGAGCGCGTGCGGCAGATGGCCAGAAGCGACTACCTCTCGATCCTGGAGAACATCCTCTTCTACGAGCCCAAGCGGTTCGAGGACCAGAACTTCATCGTCGAGAACCTGGAGGCGATCCTGGACGAGCGCTTCGGGCTCATCATCCTCGACTGCGCTGTCTCCTACTACAGGATGGGGACCGATGAGGAGAAGGCATCGTCCCTCAGCAGGCAGCTGAGCAGGCAGCTGGCCAAGCTCCTGGAGCTGGCCAGGAGGTACAACCTGGCGGTGATGGTCACAAACCAGGTCTACACCCTCAGGGAGAACGGCGAGGTCAAGCCCATAGGGGGGAACATCCTGAAGCACTGGTCCAAGGTCATCCTGGAGCTCCGGCGGAAGGACTCCGTCAGGGAGGCAGTCCTGCGGCGCCACCGGACCCTCCCCGAGGATATAAGCGCCCGATTCATAATCACGGACGAGGGAGTTAGGGACGCTTAGTTTGGGTGAGGCGGGCCATGAGGTTCTCCAAGGATGCCGCATACATAGGGACTGGCCTATCCATCTTGGCGGTCCTGGTCGCTGGCTACTTCGTCATAGCCACGAGGCCCTCTGGTTCCGGCATGGGGGTCATGTTCAGCATGATGAAGGATATGATGGGCTACTGTCCCACATGTGACGAGTACCTCACGGCCCAGATGAGGCTCTACCACCTGAGCCTGGGCGCCTTCGTCATCGTCCTGGCCCTAGCCTCCGGGGCCATCTTCTACCTCTGGAAGGGGTACTTCAAGGAGAGGTCCGCCCAGCAGGCCCCCTTCCAGCCCCAGGAAGCACCCAGAGAGGTTGGAAAAGGAATCCTCGAACTCATGCCCCAGGACGAGCAGGATATATTGAGGCCCATCCTGGAGAGCCCAGGGCTGGCCCAGTACGAGATCGTCTCCCGCTCAGGTTACTCCAAGGCCAAGGTCTCCCAGGTCCTCTCGGAGCTGGAGGTGCGGGGCCTGATATACCGGGAGAGGGAGGGGAAGACCTATAAGGTGTACCCCAGCAAGAGAGCTCTCGAAGAGCTGGCTATGGGCAGCAGCACCCCGTGAAGGCCACCTCGCCGTTGATCAGGAGGGTCGGCACCGTCGTTATGCAATGCCTCCTGGCCAGCCTCTGCCCCTCCTTGGACTCCAGGTCCACCTCCTTATAGTCAAACTCGAAGACCTCCTGGAGCCTCCGCCACTCGAGCTTCGCCTCTGCGCACTCCGTGCTCCACTCGGCCACCAGGAGGATCACTCCCTTCATCTAACTGTCCTGGAGAGGGTCCTGTAGCTCCCGATCCCAGCCAGCACGAGGCCTCCCAATCCTCTAATGACCTCCACCCAATCCGGGTATGCGTGGGCATGGAGGACCAGGATCCCATCCACGATTATGACGTCAAAGAGGGTGAAGAGACCCAGACCCAGGAGGAAGCCGTTTATGAAGGCGTCGTCCCTCAGAGACCTCTGATTATAAATCCCATAAAAGAAGAGGGCCGCTCCGATGACGAGCAGGAGGGACTCGAACCCCTCGGAGAATAGGATCGAGTGGAGCCTGAGCGCCTTGTGGAGTACCAGCTTGTCCAGGAAAAGAAACAACCCTGCCGAGGAGATGATGCCGTTTCTGAGGGCCTTTGATAGCGCTTCCTTCATGCGACTTTACCCACTTTCGCCCAGATCTCTCCCCCCTCGGTGCTCTTGTACACAACGCCGTCCTCGCTCGATGCGAAGAGAACCTTCGGGTCGACGGGAGAAATGGCGATGGCCGTCATCCTCCCGCCCAGGCCTCTGCTGGCCTCCTTCCAGGTCTTACCTTCGTCGGTGCTCTTGAAGACCCCGCGCTTCGTCCCCGCGTAGATCGTCCTGGGCTCGGCATGGACCGTGGCCAGGGCGTAGACGGTGGCGTCGGTGAACTCCTTCGTTGTCTGGGTCCAGCCACAGAAGCAGCTGTAGGACTGAAAGATGCCGGCGGCGGTGCCGGCGAAGAGGACCCCCCAGTTTTCCCATCCCATGGATCTGTCCATCTCTGTCTGGACGGCCATGTAGGTCAGGGAGCGGACAGAAGGGGTCTCGGGGCCGTCGTCCATCCTCTGCCAGGTCCTGGCCCCGTCTGCGCTCCTGAAGACACCGTTGCCCACCGAGTAAGCGAAGAGCATGTCAGGGGCCCTCTGGTTGATGGTGAGGCCGTGGATGTCCGTACCTGCGATCCCGTTGTCGGCCTTCTGCCAGGTGAGGCCCCCGTCGAGGCTCTTCACGACCCCAAGGTCGTGCCCCCCCGCGTAGATCACCTTCGGATCCTTAGGGTCTGGGACTAGGCTCATGAAGTCGCCGGCGGGTAGGTGGCCCCTTGCTTCCACCTTCTCCCAGCTCTTCCCTTCGTCGGTAGATCTCAAGAGCCCCTCGTGGGTCCCCATCATGAGGAGCCTCTCCTGCGGGATATAGAGCAGGGCGTGGACATGGCCGAGCTCTTGGCTCATCATCTCCCCCTCTTCCGATGGGGGAGGTGCATAGGAGGCCCTGCCCAGGAGGTAGGATACCATGCCTATCCCCACGGCCACCAGAACGAGGAAGATCAATACTTTCTTCTGCATATCGATAGCCTTTGGTATCAATCATCCGAGGATACTTAAATCTGTGGGCGTGAACGGAGTTTCGAGCGACCGAAAAGAGCTCTATAAGGGGCTCTTTTGGCCTACAATCGTTCATAAACCCGTATTATTAGGCCACGGACTTCCAGCCGTAGAGAGCCCCTTTAATCATCTAGGGCAAAATGAACAATACAACAGCAAAAAAGCCCATCAAAAACGTTTTAATCGGAAATAAAGTCTCATTTTTCATCCATGTTTTTATAAACCTAAAAATAGTTATATATTAATAGAGGTGATTAGCATGCGCGACAGGTACGTACTCTTGGGCCTATTGGGGATCTTCCTCATAGCCGTAGGGCTCGCTGGCACCGCCTACTCAGATATGGCGGGAGTTGCTCCCGCCCAGGCAACCAAGGAGGAGCGGCACAACCCCCTCCACGAGCAGATGGGCCAGATGATGGGCGAGGGCGCCAGCCACAGGATGCACGAGGCCATGCCGGGCTCCGAGGAGATGATGGAGCTCTGCACCGGGATGATGCTGGGCACGAACGCGACGGCCACTAGAGGCCCGATGGGTGGCGGTATGATGGGCCCTGGCATGATGGGACGAAAATGATGCACGATACCATGATGGGCGGGGGGATGATGGGCCCATATGGTGGATATTCCCTTGACTTCAGCCTCTGGAATATCCTCCTCTTCGCCGGCTTCGTCATCCTCCTGGTGGCCGCTGTCCTCTTCCTCCTGCGGGAGACGGGATTTCTCGCCAAGAGGGGACGAGCCACCGGCGAGCCCCTGGAGA